>DUCL01000240.1 GCA_012959845.1 Candidatus Poseidoniales archaeon | reverse complement strand
TGTTTTGAATTTACATCTTTCAATTGAGATTCCACATCTTCAACTTTCAATTTGTTCTTTTTTAATTTTTGAATTAATTTTGACTGTTGAGTTTCATTGAGTATTCGATTGAAGCCTCCTTTCTTTAGCATCCAATCTTCACCACGTCGTTGATACTGAGCCATCATCGCAGACCATAGCGAGATAGAAAGACGATCTGTTCTAGCAACTCTTTCAACCATTCCAGATGCTCTAAAGCGCTCTAGGATGCGCCCGATACGAGGCTTAGGCCCATTGAGCAGTACGGCCGCTTCATCAAGCGATAATGGTGCATTTCTGCTAAGAAGAATTTCAAATAATTTACACGATAAGGAATCAGCATTGATTTCCTTCCCTGGGCGTTCCCCAAGTAGGCCAAAATCCCCGAGCCATTGAGATAGCAAACTTTCGCTGGTTTGTGGGGTAAGAGGTCTGTGGTCAACCACTCCAAGGGTCAAAGAAGGGGTGTCTTCTTCAGGTAGTTCAAGTGCCAATCGGCAATCGTCACGTTTCCAATTTTCCTCAAGAAGTGACATTCTTTGATCGATAATCGTTTTACACTGGACTGAAAACAATTCAACTGCATTGGTAATACTTCCACCACGCAAATAATATCTTCTCCATCCTTTACCTTCATTGGTATATCCTATTATTCCGGCCTCGACTAAGCGAGTTAAATGATGATTCAAGGATGCTGGTGTAAGCGCCAGTTCATCTGCTAACATTTGCGCATCCCAACCGATTTCAGGTGAAGCAAGAATATGGTCGCGTAGTAATCGGTGAACTGGATTAGCCATTCCATAATCAGCCATTGCATCGCCTTTTTTGCGAACCAAACAAAGCGTATCTGTAAACCAAGTGACCAAACTATCAATGTCCCTATCACTTGTAGGTAATGCGACTTCTTGTAACCGGACACTAAACATCTATCTCTACCGATGGGAAGTGGATGCCAAGAGTCTTTGAAGACTTTGCAACAATTGCTTGTCAAGAGGCGTTTGTTGAATAGGATTAGTCGCGACGACGGTCGTCCCATTCATAATCAACAGCCACTGTGCCATGCCAAGTCATGTCCATGTTGATGTGTGGCATTAATTCAACTCTATCTTCACGAAGAATACCTCTTCGTCTTAGAACTTTAACAGCGGAGTGAATAGTTGCTCTTGAGCGACCGATTCGGCGTGCTAATTCAGCCTGAGAACGAGGAACTCCTTCTTTGTCAATATTTTCAAGAATCAATCTTTGCACTAATGACAAACCGATCGGTAAGGCGTTTGCTGCTGCTTGCTCACCTAACTTCATCCCCCTTAATTCTTCAACTTGACTCGGCGCTCCTGCGAAGTAACAAGTTCTACCATTCACTGGCACGATGATGACACTATTGCGGGCTTGTAATACATCAAGATGATGACGCAGAGTTCCATTTGCAGCATTCAATACAGATTGTAATTCACGATAACATAAACCTGGATTTACTTCCAATGCAGAAAGAATTCTCAGACGTTGCGGGTGCTCATGTTGGTGTTTTGATTTGCTTGAAACTCCACCGAGGGTAATGGCTCCAATGGCGCCTGCAGCTGCGACCACTCCTCCAGCAATTCCAGACAAGCCACTAGTTGCACCGATTAGACCAGCAGCCAACCAAGGACGCTGACGAACCCACTGCGATAGTAGAGGCATATAGTCGGGTTAGCCTCTTCCCTTCTTAATCCATTGGAGTGTTGTTCAAACAATGATTAATTCTTACTACGAACAGAATTGTTCTTTATTTTCAAGTGAGCCACTAATGGTGAAAGCAATCTTCCGCATGTACGTCCATGTTCTGATAAGATGTAGGAGACACGGATTGGCGGCCCATCATCAACTTCACGAATTACTAATCCTTCTTCGACGAGAAAGCGCAATTTATCACTCAATGTTCTTGAAGAGATTCCTGTGAGCATTCCCTTCATTTCATTGAATCTGCGTGGTCCAGCAATGTATAGAGTTGAAAGAATTTCGATAGTCCAACGAGAACCAAATACATGTAATGCTTCAACTGCGGCTTGAACTTCCCAAGTAGTATCCCAAGGCCCACTATTGGAGTGATTTCCGAGAATATCTCGAATATTACTGCCGCTTTTTATTGTGCTATCAATATGGTTTTGAACAGCTTCAAAAGAATCTTTTGGAATGGTTAGTGCAGGCTCTGGCATAGTGGTCCCCAACCAGCCGGTTGGCTAGGACTACTTGATTTCTTTTATACACCGAGTATGGGTGAAGTTACCGAATGTTGCTTGTGATGTTGAGTATATATTGAAAATGAATCAAAAACGAATAAATCCGACTTATCCTTCAAAGAGGAGAGGATGACTCGGGTTGTCATGGTCAAGTCGGTAATACTCGCTCGCGGGGGTGTACTTGGCCGCAATACAGGAATTGGTGGGGCACACCACAATTTGCTAGATTCACTAAAAAATGGCAACATACAGGGTTATCAACTGGCTGCAACATGTGAATACAATCTCTCGGTTAAAACGAACCCAGTCAAGCGATTATTGATGCGATGGTGGTCACATCCAAGAGTGGTAAATAAATTTGTAAAATCTTCTGTAAGAGATGGCAATTGTGATATTTTACACGTTACCGATCAGGAACAGGCGCATTTGGTTCCAAACAATTGCAAAGTGCCAGTTGTAGTAACTGTCCATGATTTATTCCATTTATTTCCTAAGCAAGTGAAAATAGGCCAAGAAATAATTCAAGTGGGTGAGCCAAAACCACCAAGTTATCGTAGGAGAGATTTAAAGAAATTAACAAAGGGATTGATGAGAGCAAATCTCTTGGTTTGTGATTCAAGAGCAACTTTATCTGATTGCAAAAAATATTTTCCAAATGTAAAAAGTATCTGTATTCCTCTTGGCCTCGACATTGATGCATATGCAAATTTCATTCAAGAAGATTCAGAAGTCACCGGTCCAGCACAGCATTTGCCCGTTGGCTGCAATCTATTGATAGTAGGTAGCCATGACCCAAGAAAGAGATTAAAATTCATTTGTGAGGTATTAGGTGGATTGGATGAATCAATAAAAAATGACATTCACATTCATCATGTTGGTAATGCTGAATGCCCGTACGGTGGCCTGGCAACCCATCAAGTGGCCAAGCGGTATGATGTCAAAAATTGGAATGGGGTTGGAACCAATCTCAGCCATCAAGAATTGATGTGGATGCGTATCAAATGCGAGGCGCTATTATTTCCTTCTGGAAGTGAAGGATTTGGCTACCCGCCCTTAGAATCAATGGCCAGCGGAACCAAAGTACTCTGCGCAGATCTTGCTAGCCACAATGAATTAATGCCTGAGAACGCTTGTATTGCAGCAGACGATATTACAGCGTGGCAAGAGGCTATTGGCGAAATACATTCACAATGGAAGCAAAGAGAAGGGCCGAATAGTATAGATGAAAACTTAATTGAACATTCACGAAATTATAGTATGTCTATTTTCAATCAAAAGATGGCTGAAGTTTATTCAACACTTGAATAAAAACGGTTTCATAACCTGTCAATAATTGAAATTAAAACATCTGAGTCTTGCAGATGGTTCCAGTTCTTACTCGCCAAATTTGTAGCGAGGCCAGCTACTTTGAAGAGTATTTCTTGGAATTCAGAGATTCGCATCATTCTTCGCGGTGAATGAATGGACTCAATATCTATTGTAAAGTGTTGGGGAAGGCCATTATTAGGGGTGATCACAGAGGAAGATGAACGTGCTATTTTCACAAGCGTTCCACCATGTAAGAATACAACTATTTCACCCGGAACTATCTGAGAATCCCCCATACAGTCGCCATCGATGTCAACTCTTCCATTCAGTGAAGGTGAAGAAATATCCTCAAAATAATCTTCTAGAGTTGCCATTGTTGGGAAATCCCCCAATGTCAACTTTACCACCCGCATAATACTCCATCAATCATCAATTAGCATAAATCCTTTGCAAAAAGACCCACTTTTTCTATTGTGGAATCATATTTTTAATGTTAAGAGCCAATAATTAGAGCGATTTGTTCATCAATAGGTGATTGGTGGGTTGTCCTATGCAACCTATTCAGAGTGTGGCAATTGTCGGAGCCGGAAATATGGGGTCTGGTATTGCGCAAAAAACAGCGCAAGAAGAATTCGATGTACAAATGGTAGACCGAGAGCAACAATGGGTTGACAGAGGGCAAGATATAATCGCAAATTTTCTTGATGAAGCCGTCGAACGCCGAATCTTTAGAGAGGCGCAAGTTGAAGCGATAAAAGGTAGAATCACCGGAGTTGTGGGTGTGGAAAATACTGATGCAGATACAGACTTGGTAATCGAAGCGGTGTTCGAGGATTTTGATGTCAAAACAGCAGTTTTTGAAACATTAAATTCTGCTTGTGGCGACGAGACAATTTTTGCATCCAATACATCGTCCCTATCCGTTAATGAATTAGCCGCAGCATCTGGAAGGCCAGATAAATTCGTAGGCCTTCACTTCTTTTTCCATCCTGCCAAAAACCGTCTAATAGAGGTCATTCCAGCAAGGGCATCATCTGCTCAAACAGTTGAAAAAGTGGTTCAATATTGTAAGATGCTAGGGAAAGTTGTCATCGTATGTGCAGACCGTCCTGGATTCGTAGTCAATCGTTTCTTCGTACCGTGGCTAAATGAGGCTTGTTTGCTATTGCAGGAAGGAGTAGCATCTGCGGCACAAATTGATGCAGCATCTCGTAAAGCATTCTCAATTGGATTAGGACCATTTGGTCTAATGAACCTGACAGGTCCACCAATTGCATTACACTCAACTGACTATTTGGCTGAACAATTGGATACTCCTCGATATCATGGCGCTCAAAACCTAAGAGACTTGGTAGCAGAAAATAAAATGTGGGAAATCTCACAAGATGAAGAATATGATGAATCACAATACACAATCATCTCAAAGCGATTACTCGGAGTTGTTTTCGGAGTGGCTGCACAAATAGTCGACGAAGGTATTTGTTCAATGGAAGATGTTGACCGCGGTGCAAAGGTCGGACTTCGTTGGGCTCATGGACCATTTGAATTAATGAATAGAGTTGGGGTTGAAAATGCCCATAGAATGGCCAAACAATATGCAGAGTTGGCTATGGGTGGTTGGGGAGTAGCATCATTCTTCACTCAACAAGGTGACACTAATTGGGATTTCAAGGTCGTAGATACTTCAATTGACAACGGTATCGCCACCATTACCATCAATCGGCCAGAAGCGATGAATGCATTGAATGAGACGGTAATGGCGCAATTGGGTAGTGCTTTGGATATTGTTAATTCGGATGATTCAGTTTCAACCATAGTATTGGACGGGGCTGGTAAGGCCTTCGTAGCAGGCGCAGATGTCAAATTCTTTGTTGACAAAATACGTGCTGATTCAATTGATGACATTTATGATTTTACAGCATTTGGCCACCAAGTCTTAGACAAATTGGAATCTTCTTTAAAGACAACAATTGCATTGACTACGGGTTTGGCTCTTGGTGGTGGCTTGGAACTTGCTTTGGCCTGTGATTACCGAGTTGGAACTCATAAGACACAATTTAGATTCCCTGAAACTTCAATCGGAATATATCCCGGTTTAGGCGGTTCGCAAAGACCAGCAAGAATCTGTGGTATTCCAGCCGCACGGTGGGCTGTATTGGCAGGTAATTTCATGGATGCAAAGACCGCTGATGATTTGGGATTGATTACCCATTTGGTTGATGTTGCTGCGGTTGATGAAGCCGTATCACAAATTTCCAATCAAGGCAAGCCAGCAAACAAGTATCCTGGCCAAGCAGCAAATCCTCAAGCACCAGTTGTTCAATTCGCAAATAATTTCTTTGCGGATGCAAATATGGCTGACATAATGAATGGAGTATGTCCACAAGGCTTTGATGCAGAAGACAAACAAGTTGCTCGCCAAATGAAGAGTTTGAAATTTACAGCTCCAATCGCTTTGGCAAAAGCAAGTGAGTTAATCGATGCAACTTCTTCAACCGATCTTTCCGCAGGTCTTGCACTTGAATTAGCAGGATTGAATGGAATCTTTTCAACTGCAGATTCATTAGAAGGTCTAAGCGCTCTAATCGAGGGGCGCAGGCCTACATACACAAACCAGTGAATGCTGAATGGACTTCAAATCCACTTGCCTTGAACAGCAAGCATTCCAGTGATTAGTGCGTGAACATCTATCGTTTCATCACTTTCACTGGCAAATTTGATTCTGTTCTTTATCGCTTCAACTAATTCATCATCAATTTCGTCATCGGTAATGAATTGAATAAATTCTTTGATGGTCTTACCTTTGCCCATTGCAATTGCCAGGCGGGCTTTCAGTTCTTCTTCATCATCTTTCGGATTTCTAACACTCATGCAATCACCTCACTAATTTCTTCTCTTTGCTGATACCACTCATCCCATGGTGTGACAGGTTCATCACTCCAATTGGACAAAGGTCCGTTAGCATTAATTGTATTCTGGCACTCATAATCTTCATTGAAAGCGAGGTTGATGGCGGTCTTTGGACCCGGTGCGCCAAGTACGATTGCTTGACGAAGAATTGCGCTTCCTATCGCTAAACTATTGGTATCTGTAGCACTCCAATATGCAGCAAACCCTGGATGGGTGTGAGTCCAAATTTTGAAAGGCATTCTAGCTCCAACTGGAGGTTTCAATGGCACTCTGCCAGAGGTGCCCCAGTCAATAAATACAGCATTATCAGCATCGATAAGAACTGATGTTTCAAGCCCTGCTAACAGGGATATTGCGTAAACTGCATCCCATCTTCCAGCCGAAGCACTATTGCTTTGGAATTTAAGTAGAATAGGAGAATCAACATTCTTGTTTTCGGCAAGATTGCAGATATGTTCCCATGTACGTTGGTCTTCACACAATTCTTCAATATTTGGAATAAAAATCATTCACTCACCTCCGGAAAATGCATTTGTCCATAGGTTATACTAGCCATGCTCTGTATCGGTGTAGGCTTTCCGCGTAACTGTTGAAGAGCCCATTGGGCGCCGAAAGCAGCAGCATTGAGGAAACCGAATTCAAGATTCCCAGATTCGAGAGCACCTTCATGCTGACATGATTTTGCAGGGTGATCTGGAGTCATTGCCTCAACCAATGCAGTTTGGCTATCACTGGTCATAACAAGGTGGCCATCGCCGCCACAACGCAAGTCAGTCCAAGGAACTTGTAATTGGTGAACCAAACGTCTTGGTTCGGGTCTGTCTACACAAACTATGACCAAATCAGCACCTTGCAATTGTTCTACAGTTCGTAAGTCTTCGGAAATGGCTCTGACGGTTACTCCAGATTCCTCCTCTGCAATATGGCGTTGAACCAAAGCCTCGACCTTTGACTGACCAATATTATCACTGGTAAATCTCTGGTGACCTAGATTAGTTGCTTCGACCAAGTCTCCATCCATGATTATTATTTCACAATTTATTCCTATTCTCCTTAGCGCAGGAGTCAACACATCAACAAGGGTAGAACCGATTCCACCAGCGCCGACGATAAGCAGGGTTTTGCTATCCGCAATTTTCTTCATACCATCTTAATCAATTGAGAACATATAAAGAATTGGAACAAGTAATCAAAACTTCAATTCACTGAGCACTTTTGACACATTCTAAGAGCAGGTTTTCAAGCGCCTCAATTTGATTATTGATTGTGAAATTTTCTTCAACATATTTACGCCCATTAACAGCCCATAGTTCTCGGTTCTCATCATCTTGTGCCAACCGATAAGCCTCATCCCACGATTCATAATCTTCTCGTGAAATTAGCATTCCTGAATCAACTGTATTCATGGTGTAATGGAAACCGCCCTCATCGACCATTAATGCAGGAACTCCAATTGCCATCGCCTCCAACGGCGTTAATCCAAACGGCTCACCATGCGCATGGCTAACCATGGCTACAGCGCCTCTAATCACTGCTCTAAGCGCTGATTGACTAAGACGTGGCATACAATAAACATCTACACCCAAGGAACTTCCATGTGCAACAAAATTATCTTTATCGCTTTTATCTCCGCCACCGATTTGAACCAATGAAAGTCCAGTTCCCTGCAAAGATTGCACAGTTTCCCATGCCCCCTTTACGAAAGACAATTTGCCGATGGTAACAACATATTTGTCCGGTAACGATTCTGCTTCCGCTGAGTTTTTCTGTGCTGAAATAACCGCTTGTTGAATTTCATCAGCAGCATTATTTTCATCCTCGTCTGCAAGTTGCGGCCATAATTCCCAATCCAGAACATGCATTAGGTGCGTTGCTTCAAGCATCTGTCCCTTTGAATTACGGCGCGGTGGGGAGCCATTCATTTTCTTTTCATCACATGCGAACCCGTAAATATCTCTCAACTGTTTTTGAATCCACATTGAATTTCCAGATATTGCCGAGCCCTTCATCTTCGCCAAACGGTTGACTAGTTTTTGGTCAACACGACGCTGATTTGCAAAAATTAGTTTTGTTAGCCATAATGGTCTTTTCAAGTCACCATCCATGTGTCGATGAAGGACATCTTCATACAACCATCGCGGTGGTTCAAGACAATGATAGTGTAGCCCCTTTCCTCTGAATGTTTTGTCCGAAAGCGAATTTAGAATTTCAAGAGTTCCGCGGCAAACCGAAAGGTGTGCTACATCGTAGTTGGACCAATCAATTTTCAATTTCTTCCATTCTTTGCTGGCTGCAGAACTTTGCCCTGCAGTTAGTTCAGTCATTGCACCTTGAGGCCAGGTGAATGGCTGCTTTGGTTTGATGATTTCAATTTCACAATCACCTAATAATTCCAGTGCTTGTTGTGGAAATTGAAGGGTTGCAAGGCTAACTTGCCACCTCTTTGAAGCATGACGAATCAACTGCAATAATTCCCGTTCGCCTCCACCTAAAGTGTTGAAAGAGCCTCTAATAATTAATACCCGCAAAGGAGTTTCAGCAGTCTCAGACTCCTCAGCCATACCGTGCTGTCATGACTTACAACCTTAATTTGAACCCACAAAAGGGCAAATTATTGCTAAAATATGTGACAACTTTTACGCGACCAATTGAAAAGAGATAAGCCACAGGGCAAAGCATGACCGGCAAGACTGCGATGATTACGGGAGTAACAGGACAAGATGGTTCTTATCTTGCAGAATTACTATTGGAAAAGGGATATAATGTCTATGGATTCGTCAGACGTGTATCACAACCAACAGTTGGACGCAACCTCATAAACCACCTTATGAGCAATGAAAAATTCCATTTAATCAATGGTGATTTAACCGACCAATCTTCAATTGATAATGCAGTAACAGCCTGCAAACCTGACGAGTTTTACAATCTTGGTGCAATGTCATTCGTTCCTGAATCTTGGCGCTCACCGATGATGACCGCTGACATAACCGGTCTTGGTGCTCTACGCTGTTTGGAAGCGATTCGTAAGAACGCCCCGAATTGCCGATATTATCAGGCAGGTTCCAGTGAGCAATTCGGTAAGGTGCATGAAGTTCCTCAAACTGAAGCAACTCCATTCCATCCACGTTCACCATATGGATGTGCTAAGGTATTCGCCTTTGAGATTACACGCAACTATCGTGAATCATACGATATGTTCGCTTGTACTGGTATTCTATTCAATCACGAAAGCCCACGCCGTGGACTTGAATTCGTCACCCGTAAGGTGACTATGACAGCAGCACGAATCGCTCATGGAATCGATGAGAATCTATGGATTGGTAATGTTGAAGCAAAGCGAGATTGGGGATATGCAGCAGATTATGTTGAGATGCAATGGCGTATGTTACAACAAGATACACCATTTGATTTCGTTGTTGCAACTGGCCGTACACACAGCGTCAAGGACATGATCAATCTTGCATTCACCCATGTTGGAATGAATTTAACTTGGTCTGGAGAAGGCGTTGATGTCATCGCTACAGACCAAAATGGTGTAGTTCGTGTTAGAACCAATCCGAAATTCTTCCGCCCAGCTGAAGTTGACTTACTCATAGGTGACCCTGCTCTATCCCGTAAGGAATTGGGCTGGGTTCCTAAGACCTCCTTTGAAGAATTAGTCGCTATGATGGTCGATTCTGATATGAACATTGTAGAAGAAGCGGTCAAGGGTGGTTATGCGCCACCTATCCCACCTGAGTGAGATTGTATTGGAGTGGTTTTCAATGACCACGGAACAATTGCCAATTTTGTATTCTTTCAGGCGTTGTCCTTATGCGATACGCGCTCGTATGTCAATTGTTAGAAAGGGCTTCAAAGTTGAACATAGGGAGGTTATTCTGCGTGATAGACCAGCACATATGATGCAGATTTCTCCCAAAGGTACTGTTCCAGTATTGCTATTGCCAGATGGAACGGTCATTGAGGAAAGTCTTGAGATTATGCAATATGTCCTCGATTGGCAACTTAGTGAAGAGGAATCAATTTGGATTGAAAGAAATGATTTTGAATTTAAATTCCACCTGGACCGCTACAAATATCCGAATCGGTATGAGGATATTGATGTGGT
>DUCL01000239.1 GCA_012959845.1 Candidatus Poseidoniales archaeon | reverse complement strand
GGCGGTAGAAGAGACATCCTCTTTGACGGTTGCCAAATTGAAGGCCTTATGCGTTTTGAATGATTTAGCAACATCGGGTAAGAAGAGTGTTTTGGTCAATAGATTACTAGAGCACGGACTTGGTAGAAGTGAAGTTGGATTGTCTGGAAAGAAGGCAACTAAACCGAAACCTTCCAAGAAAAAAGCACCAGAAGTCATTGAAGAAGAATTTGTAATGTCTTTGGAAGATGAAGATATTGCCACTCCTAAAGAAGATGATTGCGACGACGATGAAGTAGTATTGCAAGATGTAGAACTTGTAGATGATGATTTCATTGATGGAGAAATTCTCGACGCAGACATTATCTATGAAGATGAGGAAGAAGAAATAGCCACAGTCGTACCAATTCCTCGCAAATCAAAACAAAGCGTCAATCCAGCAACTCTTGTTGATATTATCAAACGCCCGCAAGTTGCTGCGGTATTACTGACTGCAATGATGTTAGCAGCAGGTGGATGGTGGTACATCAATAACCAACTTGACCCGTTTACAGGGGACCCTCTAAAATATGGTGATGAAATGAAATATTCAATTTCCGAAGGGGAATTGATTGCCACTGAAGGATTCTTAGATCTCGTTTTAGATAATGTGGAGACAGATGATGACATTTGTAAAATCCGTCTTGAATATTCCGGAATGGGTCAAACTTCTATTGCCGATGGTGGTGGGGGTGAACTCCATTCACAGAGTTCTATGGATAGATTGGGCGCAGTATCAGTACGTGGTGGACAAGGTGGAGATTGGCTTGCAGTTGAGGCTACCAATTCTTTCGATTTTGACGAATTCAAAGTGCAGCGTCATCTTCGTTCTCCAATCCCGGGTTCAACCGCCTGTTCTGAATCATTTGCTAGTGTCAGTGGCTCTTCAGAATTAACCATAACTAGTTGGACAGAATTAAGGGAACAATCATCTGTAGCAAATCAAGTTCAATGGAGTTTAGCCTTAGAGTCTGCTTACCAAGGAAATATGATGTCATATGGGATTGGTTCTTTGTTCGGTGGACTTGAAACAATAGCACCTGGTTTTGCACTACTCTCGCAACCGGTTGAAGTCAAAGAATTATTTGCTAATGATTTAATTGATAATGATGCAACAGGCTCAAATCTTGGATGGGATTGGAGAGTGATTGGTATTGAAAAAATCGGTTCAGAATCAATGTGGAAAATAACAGCAACTCATCATGATTTAGAATCATATTGTCTTGGCTCTGCATCGATGACTCTGTGGATTGGAGAAGATATCCCATGGGCTGCAAAACAAACTGTGGATGTAGTAATTTCAGGAAGTGATTCTAATCGTGCAGGTTGCTCTACGACCTCGAAATTATTAGGAGATTATGTATTACCAGATGGGGAATTAGAACTCCACTACACCTTTGATCGCATCAGTATGACCAGAGGAGTAAAACTACTTGATTTGGGTAAAAACTATGATAATCGCCCACAAGCAAATGAATTCAAACCTGACAGTAATGACCTCGTAAAGTGGGGTGAATCAGAAATTCACCTGCCCGATGAATCAAATAATAGAGGATATAATTTGGAGCAATCAATACAATGTTTAGAACATTTTTCAGGTGAAGTTTCTGGTGCAACAGCAGCATTGAATGATGGCGGATACATTTGGCGAGCAATAGATGAAAGAGAAACTGGTGTAACGACTTGGAATGTTTCTTGGGTTGCTACTGACAATACAGCTGGTTGGGTGAAATTTTCAATAAGTGGTCAGGCCAATGAAGAAAATTGTAATTATCTTGACAAAGGTGCATATGATGAAGAAGTATCTCATAATCGTAATTCAATCCCAAGCGCTTTGAATATTAGCATGATGGAAACACGATTAATGGATGACTCCCGTTTCCCGCAATTAGTTGGAAATGATAAATTCTTCACCACTGGTGGTGATTATCATCCAGAGACAAGAGTAGGATATTTGGTATTGGTTCCAGATAGTGGTCTAAACACATTCATCAACAATTTCGTTGATAGTTCAAGTGGTGTAACTACTGTTGACTTATCGCGTCAATGGGATTCAGAACAATGGTCTAATCAGATTTCTTTGATTGCAGATGCAAGCGATGGACGAGTGATTGGCTGGAACCTTATCCAAGGTCCATTATGAGGTGATTATTATGGCAGAAAAGATTGGTCGTGGATTGGACCATCTAATTGAACAAAATACGACAGAGTTAGAATTTCTTTCCGCCTATGGCTCTGGGGCGATAGAATCTGAGATAGACGGCAATTCATTATTGGATGCTGTTGCACGCTTTTTGAAAGCAGGAAAGGTCAGGATGGAATCATCTGATAAACAAATTACATTTTCATTTGGTAGTGCAACTATGACTGACAAAGGCCTCCTCATACAATGTAATGGAGATAACTTGCCTTTAGTGGATAGTGATTTAACACAGGTTGGCTTTGTTGAAGGAACTCTATCAAAAGATAAGTCAAGTGTTTCGGTAATTATGCAAAATTGGGATTATGAACAACGACGCTTTATTGAACGCTTAGTTGAGTATCTCAATTAATCACGTCGCGTATAAGCGATTGCCATTACAATAGAGCCAAGAACAGTTGGTAATACAAATCCTGGAAGAATGCTTTCTTGCTCACCAGTCTTACAACCATCAGCAGTTGAATCTATGCCGCCCCAAGAATCCTCATTAAACCAACAAGATGACCAAGTTTTGAACCAATCTCCTTGCGGGAAATTTTCCTTATCACCATTTTCATACTCAGCACTAACTCTCCAGTTCACATATGTGTGGTCGGATGGAGGGGTGATAGAAATAGCATAGTTTTGACCATCTGCAACGCTTTCATGGGCAACTGGCGGGTCACACACTCCATCATTAGTACAGACTTGTGTGGTAATGGCAAGAGTAGTTCCATTTGCATAAGCATCATCATCGATTCTAATTTCAAAGTTCCAATTTTCCCCATCTATGCTAGGGGTCGTTCTTTCAATAATCGAGAAAGGAACTTCAGAATCATCAGGGTTTTTGTCAACTCCACCTGTTACTGAAGAACCAATAACCAATGGACATATTAGCGTAAGGGCTAACACAATAGCGAGAAAATGCCGCATCTGCATATATCCTTGCTTGCACAGGTACTTCTTGATACTTGCTCAATTACCCATGCCCCAAAGTTCATCGCCAACCCAATGAAGAGTTTTAATTCCCTTTCCTTTACTAGAAGAAATTAATTCGGCGCTATCCATTGTAGTCCAACCTATTGCAAGTGGGCGTTTATGAGTCATATCTCGGATCCAAACTAAATCTCCAACCACAATACTCGGGTCAGCATCTTGTATCCCCGCCACCATACAATCTGCCCCATTCATCAAGAATGGGATTGCACCGTGATCTACATTGACCCACTTCGCAGAATCAGGATGTTCAAGAAAGCCTCTCAAAGTCAAAAATGCAAACCTCTCTCCGTCCTCATTTTTCAATTCAACAGCCTTGGCTGTTTTATCGACAAAAACCATTTGCCAAGGTCCGTATTCGGCCATTTCAAGGAATGCCCCATCAACTGCCAAATCGATACCAAGAGCAGTTTCTAATTCTTTTAACAAAGGTGCGATTTGCTTTCTGCGAACTGGACGTCGCTTTTTGATATGCCATTCCTTTGCCATCAATGAATGCAATAGGTCACTACTTTTGAGCATTAGCACTACCAACTTGTTCATTTGGCGTTTTGACTTGGACAGGGTTATGGCGTTATGGTGTACCATCCGAACTTTTGTAAAACACGCTGAAGAACTTGGCAATCAACAACCAGTGGAACCTGTATTTTTTGTCAAACCACTAAATTGTATTACCACAGAAAGTCCGTTAAATATCTCACAACATCTAGGTGAAGTTCACCATGAAATTGAATGTGTAATACGCTTAGGAAATAATCTCCAAGTAGAGGCAGTAGCGGTTGGATTGGATTTAACGGATAGAGCTGCACAATCAATTTGTCGCCAACAACAATTACCATGGGCCAAAGGAAAGTGTTTCACCAATAGCGCAGTTATGGGTCCATTTTCTGATTGGGCAGGAGATATTCATTCCCTAGTAGATGAAAGCGAAGGATTGGCTTTGGTATTAACAGTAAATGGCAAGATTGTTCAACAAGCTCCACTTTCGCAAATGAGCATTACTCCGAGCATGCAAATTGATGCATTGCAACAATGGGCGCCAGTGTGTTCAGGTGATTACTTGTTTACTGGTACGCCAGCAGGAGTTGGCCAACTACATGTTGGCGACCAATTAGTTGCAATATTACAGACGATAGATGGCCGTTCAGTATCGCGCTTTGAAGCGAATTGTGTCTAAGGGTTGCTTTCATATATGGTTGGCTGGTCGCATGGCTTTGTAAGGATGCATTTTTATGGCACAATGGCATGGTATCTCTCGTCGTAAACCTTCAGGTGGTCGTCTAGTTCAGGCTCGCAGCAAGCGCTCTACTGAAATCTCAACTGAAAAGCAATTCGCATTAGTCGGCGAACCAAAGCGCAAAATCTACCGTAAGACCGGTGGAAATAGCATGGTTCGTGTAATGTCTGAAAACCGTGTATCTCTTAACGATACTAAAACTGGAAAGACCACCATTGGAAAAATCCATTCAGTAATAGAAAACCAATCTAATCCAAACTATGTTCGTAGAAACATTCTGGTAAAGGGAGCAATTATCGATACCGACCAAGGTCGTGCTCGTATTACTTCTCGTCCAGGCAAGGATGGCGTCATTAACGGCGTTCTCCTTGAATGATTTGATAACCCCGTCATCCTCATACGGTAGATGGGGCATTACCCCAGCGAGGTGAGATGATGGAACACAACCCAGACAGACTCAGTATCTGGCCGGGATATTTTGATGCAAAAGTTTCGCGTCGTAGTGGCCGACGTGTTCCAAAAGATGCTTCGGTAATCAAACCGGATTTAGAAGGATTATTTCTTGCTGCAAGAAAAGTAGGACTTCGTAAAATCAAGCGTGAAGAAGGAACCAGTCATCCCCGCCGCCCTCATGCAAAAGAAGGAAGACTATGGGTTTCAAGAAAAGGTTCTAAGCAGACAATAGGGGCTAATTCAAAAGAAGAAATATTACAATTAATTGGTGGTGAATGGCGTCAGATGCAACGTGATTTGAAAGAAGCGCAAGCAGATCGTGAAGAACAAGGTCCACAAGTTGGTGACCGTCGTGCACGTTCACAAAGAAAGGGAAGTTCTCGGCAACAGAGTAAACCTACTTCCTCAAAAAAGAGTTTCAAGAAAAGAGGATTCAAGAACTGAATTCAATTTGTTGGAACCTCGTGTAACCAACCAAATATATCATCAATTGTTTCATTTTGAATTCCAGTAATTTGATTGTAAAGAGAAGTTGTAACGCTTCCAGGTGTACCGTTACCAAATACTGCTTTACTCTCACCTTTAGTGATTGAGCCGATAGGAGAAATAACCGCAGCAGTTCCACAACAGAATGCTTCATCAGCATTCATTGCAAATTCAGCAGTTACCTTTGTTTCAACAACTTCCATCCCATTATGACGAGCCAATTTGATAATTGAATCACGGGTAATTCCAGGTAAGATTGTTCCAGTTAATTCAGGAGTGTAAAGAACTCCATCCTTAAGACAGAAGAAATTGGCAGCACCTACTTCTTCTATACAGGTATGAGTTTCAGCATCAAGATAGATTACTTCAGAAAAACCAGCGGACTTTGCTTTCTTACTCGGCATCATTCCTGGTGCATAATTCCCTATTGCTTTAACTCCACCAGAACCACCAGGTGCAGCGCGATGGTATTCTTCTGAAATGAGTAAATCAATTGCAGAAACTCCTCCTTTGAAATATGGTCCTACAGGGGTGACATAAACTAAGAATGTGTAAGATGGTGCAGGTGCAACGCCAAGAACTGGTCCTGAACCCATCAATAATGGACGGACATAAAGTGCGCCTTTACCCATTGGCGGAACCCAACTAAGATTTGCTGCTACAACTTGTTCAACAGCATCAATGAAAATTGATTCAGGAACAGGTGGCATCCTCAAACGGTCAGCACCGCGTTGCATTCTTCTTGCATTTTCTTCAGGTCTAAAAAATACAACTCTACCGTTTGCAGTTCGGTATGCTTTCATTCCTTCAAACAAACCTTGCCCATAATTTAGAACACCAGCAGCTGGAGAGATTGACATATTTCCATATGGGCGCAAATCACCAGGCATCCAAGCATCATCTTGCTTAGTTTCTGTCAAATACATAGTATCGGTTGGTGTTAAAGAAAATGTCAGGCTATCCCAATCGGTCTTGTTATTCATCATTTCACCAAGCCCGACATTTGTATGGGAGCATAGATGCCTTTCAAGCATTGCGGCCGATTATCCAGTTTATTCGGCAGGAACATTTTCTGAGGAAAAATCCGCAGGGGTGAGTTGAAGGACTGTGAGCCGTTTTGGTTGTTGGAGGGAGTACATGACTTGGCGCGGCGAGGTCGGGATTATCAGTGGACGGTATCACTCCACTGAAACGATTGAAGACGGCCAATCAAAATCGCGTACCGTTGTGGAATTATTTGGTCGCTGTAAAAGTGGCCAATCAATTTGTTTGCTAATCGACGGCCTTTCCCCATCTTTTGAAGTGGCCAGCCTTGGGGCATGGAATGAAGGTGAAGAATTACCAGAATACCTTGTTAACAGACTTCGTAGTCTCAAAGGCCATGCAGATATTGTTAGTTACGATGGTCCAGTAATGAAACTGACAGATTTAGGAATGAGGCCAACATGGAAAGTAGTAGTAAAGCAGCCATACTTAGTTCCACAATTGCGCAAAAAATTACAGCAACAAGGTTGGCATATTTTTTCGGGAGATATTCCTTATTTGAATCGGATATTTTTGGATTTAGATTTGGGAATGCATATTTCTGTTGAAGGACAATTAATCGATGAAAGAAGTTCCGATGATGCTGATAGCAGCCGAATGAATGCGGTAATTGAAGCGGGAGGAGTGGGGCGTTATCCTGTTGATATTACGGTAAGTTGCGATTTAACTAATTTAATTGCAGCAGAACCATTTGCAGTTCCATTCAAGGTATTTTCATTTGACTTAGAGACAAGTATTGCTCATAATACAGTACTGTGCGGTGCTGCTTGGATTGAAAATATGCAAGATGGCACTCGTCAAGAATATACATTTACTGGTGAAGAATCTCATATTCTTGAACAGATGACTCTAGTTGTAAGAGCAAATGATCCAGATATTATCACAGGTTATAACATTGATAATTTTGATTTGCCGCGATTGCTTGAGAGAACTGATGTATTGGCCAAGAAAGTAGAATGGAGAAAAAGAGCCCAATTATTTGGTTGGGGGCGAGTCCCTCAAATTGAGTCGGAATTGAAACGGACAAGAACAGGTTTGATGCCAAAACGTCAATCCAATCGTGCTTGGAATCTAGCAGGGAGGGCGATAGTTGATTGTTGGTGGCAAGCGCGAATCGCTCTCAAACCGCAAAGAGAAACTCTTAGTTTTGTTGCAAAATTATTATTCCCAGATGATGATGAGCGACATAAAATGGATATTGATGCCTCAAATATGGATGTTGAATGGGCTAATCGTCCAGATGAAGTTCTTGAATATTGTATTCGAGATGCAGCGTTGCCGTTGGATATTCTCGGTGCAATACAGGTAATTCGTCGTAAGGAAGCGGTTGCCAGCGTTGCTAAGGTCAATTTTGATACCGCTGCCAATGGTAGCACAAGTCAGTTAATCGATTCCTTAGTCATTCGTTTAGCCGATTCAAAGAATATTGCAATTCCATTAACAGGTTCAGCAGATGCCAAAGAAGGCCAGATTACAGGTGGATATGTTCACGATGTTGAAGCAGGTTTGCATCCATGGATTGCAGTGTTGGATTTCAAGAGTATGTATCCTTCGATAATGATAGGTCACAATATTTGCTATACTACGAGAGTGGACTCAAATCAAGACATTCAACCAGCAGAGGATGATTTGATTCATACTGCGCCTACTGGTGCAATATTCCTTCATCAAGATACTCGTAAAGGATTGATTCCATTATTATTAGAGGACTTAATGTCTCAGAGAGATGAACATAAAGCTGGTATGAAAAAGGCCAAAGCAGAACAAGATGACAAGGCTTTACAATTTCATGATTCAATGCAATATGCGGTAAAGATATTGATGAATTCCTTCTATGGAGTTTTTGCATCTGGATTTTATCGCTTTACACATCGGGATTTGGGCTCATCAATTACCGCTTGGGCTCGCCATAATATCAAAGCGATAATTGCCAGTTTAGAAGAGGAAGGCCATTCAGTAGTCTATTCAGACACCGATTCAATCTTTGTCCGTTCTCCCGTCGCCACAGGTTCAATTTCTGTATTAAAAGAAGATTCAAGCGATGACGAAATTGAAAATTGGAATAATGCAAAACAAGCCATGTTGGATTTCGGCTTGGACATTGCTCAGCGTTTCAGTAAAGATTCTGCAATATTGGAATTTGAAAAAGGCTTGTCGGTATTTTTCAGCCATGGTGCAAAGAAAAGATATGTTGGCCAAGTGGTTTGGCCAAGTGAAGAAATGCTAATTCGTGGCTATGAAACACAAAGGACTGATACATTTTCTTATCTGCGAGATACGATGAAACAAATGTTCAATTTCGCGTTGGCTGATGAGGGTGATGAGTTGGTACAATACGCATTGAACAGAGTTCAAGCGATAAAGAACAAGCAAGTTGATACTTCTGAATTAGTTCTTTCAAAATCTTGTAAAGGTAAATTGAACAAAGATGGTAGTGTTGACTTTAGTTATTATGCAAATCCAGATTCAATGGCACAAGTTAGAATCGCTCGGGCTTTGATAGCAAAAGGACTTGGATTTACACCTGGCATGAAAGTTGCTTATGTTGTCACCGATGCAAGTAATAGACCGATGAAGGTTGAACCATGGATTGAAGGTGAAGAAAATGGAGGCATTAGTGGCTATGATTGCCTGTTTTATGCAGAAAGACTTGCAGCTGCTATTGGGCGAATCACAGAAGCATTTGGCTGGAGCGCCAAAGATTTAGTTTCGGGTACCCGCCAAAAGTCGCTATTTGACTTCTAAAGCGTACTTGGGAAGGAAGGGCTTTTCAAACAGCAGGCATAGCAAGCAAGCGATGAAGTTACAATTTGGTCCACTATTGCTGGCTGGCATGATGGTATTGGTCAGTTTATCTGGTTGTCTTTTTGAGGATGAAGGTTCATCTTCTAATGGTGAATTATTAGCAGTATTCAACTTTTCACCGAGTGATAATATTAAGGCTGGAGACACTATTTCATTCGATGCCAGCAGTTCCACTCCAAATGATGGAAGTTTGACATATCGCTGGGATTTTGATAATGATTCATCAGTCGATAAGACTGGAATGACTGCCGAATGGTCATATGATTCATCTGGTTCAAAAACGATTGTTCTCACTATTTCAGATGGCTCAAAAACTTCCGAACAAATTAGAGAACTAACAATTGCTGTTGCAACTGCAGTTGAACCTGTTGCTGAAATAACCCAATATAATGATGCAGAAGATTGCGAGGGTAACGATGTAGACGAAGACACGCACATTGTATTATGGATGTGTCATTATGATAAGAGTCAAACAGATAGAGATGTTTCTGAGACAACAAGTGTTTCCTTAGATGCATCTAATTCAGTCGCAGGCAATCTCGATGAATATATTTCAGATTTCAATTGGGACTTGGATCTAAACGTTGATGCAGATAACGATGGAGATTATGAGAATGATGCAGATTTAACGGGTGAGTCAATAACTTGGAATGATGTTGAACCGGGCGAATACAAAATAAAATTGAATATTATTAATAGCCAAGACATGGTTGATTCAGACACCATCAAAGTCTATGTTTCTTATGCGGCTAAATGGTCTGATTTTGAGATGGGTGGAAATACTTCAGGAAACGGTGTTGAACTTGATTTTGATGTATCAATTTCATATGATAGAGATAGTGGAAATACAATACGTAAAGCAGTAGCGGAATTGACATATCCACAGCATGATGATGACCAACAAGGCTGTGAGGTTCCAGGTGCAACTCATTGCCGTGCTAAATTAGATATTTATGCATATAATGAAGATGATGATGAAGCCGCTAATACCTCAAATACTGGATTAGACCAACGCAATCATGGCGATGATTGCGATGAAGCAAATGATTGCGTATTCCTCACCATGTCATCATACATATTTGGTGATGGCGACACAACCTATGGCGATGGAGATTGGACTTTCAAAATAAAAAATGATAAGCAACAAGACCTGCAAGTAGAATCATTCATTATTAGATTGGTTTATGTTTAATCCTCTTCTAGATTTTCTGTGCAATTGCGCTGCACTATCTTTTTCTTTACAAGAGGCTATATGATTAGTTATTCTGCCAAACAATAATACTACCACAGAATGAAGGAAGGCGGGATAATTATGGACTTGAAAGACACTGCTGATAAACTAATTCAGGGTGATGTCAAA
>DUCL01000238.1:374-1815 GCA_012959845.1 Candidatus Poseidoniales archaeon | reverse complement strand
GTCCAACTGGCTATGAAACTTTGATGATAGCTTGAACAAAACTAGTCAATATCAATCGCTTGACTGATGAAGGGTGAGTGCATGGGCTTTGCTATGCGGGAGGTCTTCACTGAGCAACCAGTGGGCGAAATCGCTGATGCAGATGCATTGGACCCAGATATTTTGGGCTTTATGTGTGGCATAGAAGTTCATCAGCAACTAGCCACAGGTAAACTTCATTCACGTCAAAATGGCCAATTATTTGATGTTACAATCGATACAGTTCCCCAAGATTGGCCACGATACAATCGCAGGCTTCGAGCGGGCAGAGGCGAAGGCGGAAAAATAGACATCGCAGCACGCTTTGAAACGCGGCGAAATCGTTCATTTACCTATATACAATCTCCTAATGCTGGCTTGATAGAATTAGATGAGCAACCACCATTACCACATGACCAAAATGCGATAGACATCTCATTGACCGTATCAGCATTACTCCAAGCCAAGCCAGTTTCCTTGATCCAAACCATGCGCAAGACTGTGGTTGATGGCTCTAATACCAGTGGTTTTCAAAGAACATCTTTGATTTCAACAGACGGGATTCTCAGCACAGAAGATGGCCCTGTTGGAATTGATTTACTATGTCTTGAAGAAGACTCAGCACGAAAGTTAGACACTGAAATGACCGATACTGGAGAAAATGTGATTTACAATTTAGACCGTTTGGGATTGCCATTGATTGAAATTGCAACCGCGCCAGACATAACTTCACCCGCTCATGCAAAGCAAACTGCAATCGCATTGGGAAGGGTCTTACGTCAAACAAGAAGAGTGCGTCGTGGATTGGGTTCAATCCGTCAAGACCTCAATGTATCACTAATGTGTGGCGATAGAGTTGAGATTAAAGGATGTCAAGACCTATCATGGATTCCAAGAATAATCAGTCTTGAGATGGCAAGGCAATTGCACTTCTATCGCCTTGCAAATGAATTGAGAAGTTCAATGAATCTTCCATTGCTAACTCCAGATAGAAGAACTACTGATTCAGAAATAGAGTCACAAGTCTCAGCCGCAGTTGCACAATTATTGCCATTAAACTTGCAGGATGTAACAAATTGTTTCACACAATGCACTTCAAAAATGGTTGTTGATGGATTATCTCAAGGCAGTGTAATGTTGGCGCTACCACTTGCTAATCTGGCTGGCAAAATAGGAACAAAACAGATGGATAAGGGAGATTCTCAACTACCGCGTCTTGGCCGAGAACTCGCAGGTGCAGCAAAGCAAGCGGGTGTCAAAGGAGTATTCCATTCCGATGAATTACCATCCTACGGAGTTGAGGCTAGTGAAGTTGACAAGGTTCGGAAAGAATTGAATCTAAATGATTGTGATGCTTTCATCTTATGTTTAGCGCCGCAATGGCAAGCGGAATTAGCCCTTGAAAGCGTTCTTTTGAGGGCCC
>DUCL01000238.1:0-364 GCA_012959845.1 Candidatus Poseidoniales archaeon | reverse complement strand
GGCATCGTATTCCACAAGAAGTGCGTAATGTGGCAATCAAGAAAGGTGGTCCAGAAGACGGCACGACCTCTCCAATGAGGCCGCTTCCAGGTGGTGCACGAATGTATCCTGAAACCGATATCCCCTCATTCTCTTTAACAGGCGAAGAATGGCAAGCGATTGTTGATAATTTGCCGATGAGCGATGATGATAGGAAGGCGAGAATGCAGCAATTTGACATTTCACAAGACCAAGCCAGCCAAATATTAGCAAGGCAATTAGATGATGTCTACATAGACCACATCAGTGATTTACCACACAAAGGGTTGGCTACATTGATTTTGGAAAATGATACTGCCAATCCACAATTGCTGGCCAATGTACT
>DUCL01000237.1:6581-10787 GCA_012959845.1 Candidatus Poseidoniales archaeon | reverse complement strand
AGCCAAAAACAAGTAGCAATTTCTGAATTTTTTGAAAAGAATAAACATTTCCTTGGTTTTGATTCCCTCGCCCGTTCACTGATAACTGCAGTTAAGGAATCTGTAGATAACTCACTTGACGCTTGTGAAGAAGCAAGAATGTTGCCGACTCTAAAAATTCAAATTAATAAAATCGATGCTAAGAAAGATATTATTGAAATGAAAATGAGTGATAACGGTCCTGGTATTCCACAAAAAAATGTTGAAAAGGTATTCGGACAACTTCTGTTCGGGTCGAGATTTCACGCTATTCGTCAATCGAGGGGGCAGCAAGGTATCGGAATTACAGGTGTTGTAATGTATTGCCAATTGACTACTGGAAGACCTACCCACGTACGTTCAAAAATTGCTACTGAACCAACTGCATCGGTGGTTGACATCGGACTAGATACTAGGAAAAATAGAGCTACAAAATCTAATTCTGGAAGAGAGATATGGCAAGATGATAATGGTGAATTTGTAGAACATGGACTGGAGATTACTTGCAGAATGAAAGCAAAGTATCAGAAAGGTCGCCAATCCGTTTGGCAATACCTGCGAATGACGAGCATTGTCAATCCTCACGCTGATATTACATTCATTGACCCTGAAGGCGAAGTTCATCATTGGCCAAGGGTAACTGAAAGGCTACCGGGCAAGGTTGAGAGTATCAAACCACATCCGCGCGGAATTCACTTGGGACAATTGCAACGTATGTGTAAGGAATCTCAAGATTCACGAATGACTGTTTTCTTGAGGGGGACTTTTTCTGGAGTTTCGTCTCGTTCTGCCAAGGAACTATGTGAAGCATCGGAAATAGATGTGAAGGTCAAACCTAAGAGCCTCAAATCAGATCAAGTTAGGTCGCTCTTAGAAGCGATGCAGGGTGAGAAAACTATTGCTGGAAAACCCGTCAAACTTCTCAACCCACCAACTAATTGTCTATCGCCAATTGAAGAAATGCTCATCAAAAAGGGTCTTTCAAAAACCATTGATTCAAGATATATTGTCACTATGACAAGAACACCTTCAGTGGCCAACGGTAATCCTTACCTAGTTGAAGTCGGTTTGATTTTTGGTGGCTCAATGCCTGCTGATAAGCACATTGAGGTATTACGATTCGCCAATAGGGTCCCCTTGATGTACCAACAAGGTGGATGCTTGCTAACCAAAGCCATTGAAGCGGTTAATTGGAGGCAATATGGACTTGACCAAGCGGGTGGAAAGGGTTTGCCAAAAGGACCCGCTGCAATACTTGTGCATCTTGCCAGCACCAATGTGCAATTTACTTCAGAAGCAAAGGAAGCCCTCGCAGATAATGCTGAGGTGATGGAAGAAGCAAGAAAAGCCATAATGGAAATGGGTAGAGGTTTGAAAAAGCATTTGCAGAAGAAGAAGAAAATGGCTAAGACACAGGAAAAGTTCGAACTTATCAACGATATATTACCGGCAATTGCTGAGAAGTCTGCCCAAATTCTTGACCGCCCAATCCCTGAATTATCTGGTTCAATCACCAAGATAATGTCGGCGGTAATCAGTGAAACTCAAACAACTTGGAATAAAGAAACCAAGAATGTCGATGTGGAAATAATAATATTCAATTATACCAGTAGGGCTCGCTCATACACCATTTTGTGTACATGGCCTGAGAAATTTGGTGCTAGCCTTGTCAATAATGAAATGGGTGGCAGAAAGGAAGCAACTGGCGTTTGGGCGTGGAAACTTGCGACCTTAGACCCCGGAGAAAGAATTACTCTCAAATACTCCTTGGGCGGGTTAGAAAAAGGTGACTGGACAGAAACAGATGTATTCTATCGCGGTTCCCAAGAAGTGATTGGTGCAACAAAGATGGATGAGAAGTTCTTAGAAGAAATTAGACAACAAGAGAAGGCATTGAAAGAAGCTGGAATTGAAATGTCAGAAACTAGCAATAATGACAGTTTGGAAATTGTAGAACCTCAAGAAGTCGAAGAGAATCAAATTGAACAACCAACAGTTGAGGCTCCCGAAGGCCAACAAACTTTATTCGGAGGTGAGAATTGATGGTAAGAAGACACTCGCCTGAAGAAACAAAGGTAGCAATGCACAAGGTTGTTGCTGAAATGTATGATAAAATTGTCAAGGGCGAACCTCCGACCATGACCTTGCCGGTTAGGACAAAGACCAATATTGGATTTGATGCTAAATTAGGCGTTTACAAGTACGGTAAAAAGCGCTCAATTAGAGATGCTACAAGTTTGGGCTCTGCCAAGCAATTGCTTAGAGCATTGCACGTCGTTGAGTTCATTGAACAGATGATAGATGCTGGGAAATCTTCAACCTTAAGAGAAATGTACTATATTTCTGAAAGTTGGGGAATGGGTAAATTTGGTACCCAAAATGATTCTAACAACCTTGCAGAAGATTTGGAAATCGTAACAAAATGTTTGCGTGAAGATTTCAAGTTAAGGCCTGAAGAAGATGGTGCCAGAATGATTGGCAATCTCACACTACGGGAAAGAAATCGCCGTGGTGAATGGATGAGAATCAATGCGAGAGATGATGTTGGAGATTCAGGATATGGTGTTCCATACAATGTTGAAGAAGAGAAGATAGAATTGTTAGAGCATGATATTGATTTCATCATGGCTATTGAGACTGGTGGTATGTTCGACCGTCTTATTGAGAATGGTTTTGATGAAGATTACCGCTGTGGCTTGCTTCACCTGAAAGGGCAACCAGCACGTTCTACTCGAAGGATAATGAAGCGTATGAGTGAAGAGTGGGATTTGCCTGTTATTGTCTTCCTCGACGGTGACCCTTGGTCATTCAGAATCTTTGCGTCCATTGCTTATGGTGCGATAAAAACTGCACATATTTCTGAATATTTGGCGACTCCAAGTGCTAGTTATCTCGGAATAACATCCGATGATATTGTTGCCTATGATTTGCCGAGTGATGATTTGTCAAGCAAGGATATTGAGGCATTAAAAGCAGAACTAACCGACCCGCGATTTGCTGATACTTGGTGGCAAGATCAAATCAATATGATGCTAGACCTTGGAAAGAAGGCTGAACAGCAATCCTTGGCAAAATATGGTCTTGATTTCGTTACCGATACATACCTTCCTGAGAAATTGAAGGAGCTCGGATTGGCTTAATTATCCACACAAGCCTTGATTGGGGAAGAGGTGGGAGCAGATAATATGCAGCAGCAAGCAAGTAGTCGTTGGCCACGACGATTACTGATTGTTGCCTTGCTGATTACATTAATTGGCTCTATATTGCTCGCAATCAACACCGATGATATTGATTCTGTTTTTGACCCGCGGCTGAATAATGAGGCTGAATTTCATGGGGCTGAAACACAAACTGTCAACATTAGTAGTGGATGTTTCCGCGCAATATCAATTACTGGAGATGCTGATTTTGAAGTTACATTGACAAAATTGGATGGTTCTGCAAGAGTAGGTGAAGCGCTTGTGAACAATAATTGCATGAGTGATTGGCAAGCGATGTCGAGTGACCAAACCAACTTCAAGACCCTAGCATCCTGGCAGGTAGCAGAATCAGCGGAATATGCTCTTGATATCGAATGTAGTGATTCTTCGGATTGTCAACAACAGGTTGGCTGGTTTGTT
The DNA here is from genome assembly GCA_012959845.1 of Candidatus Poseidoniales archaeon. Classification (GTDB taxonomy): domain Archaea; phylum Thermoplasmatota; class Poseidoniia; order Poseidoniales; family Poseidoniaceae; genus MGIIa-L1. The sequence continues at coordinate 7,149 of DUCL01000237.1, read as the reverse complement.
TCTGTAGATGAAATCCAATTTGGAATGTTTGAGTCAAAGGGGTTAGTCGTTGGAATGACAATGTGTTGCACGGGGATTTTGCTATTGCCATTTTCTGCAATTCTAATGGCTGCTACTAGGTCAAAGGGAAAATCGAAATTGATGATGGTCAATACGGATGGTACACTAACGCCGGTAACAAATCTAAACGAAGCCATGATTCAACAGATGAATAATGGGGAAGGTTTGCAACAAAATAGCAATAACGGAGTCGCTGGGCCATTTGCTGATTCTCCAGAGACTATGGGAGAAGCGGTCTCAGGGCCATTTGCTGATTCAGGTATTGGTCAACAGGATAATTCATTTGTTGATGGAACTAGTGATGTTCAACGTGGCACGATGATGACTACCGACCAGGTATATGCTTTGATGCGCGGCGATATTGAAGGGGCCAGTGAACTACTTCAAGACCCATTTATGACAGCCAAGTTACAAAATACACCCTCTGAAAAACAACAACAAATCAAACAACAAGAAAATGATATTTTGATTTCATCTTGGGATGAAGGTGATTCAAATGCCACCATAA
>DUCL01000237.1:0-6411 GCA_012959845.1 Candidatus Poseidoniales archaeon | reverse complement strand
TGTTGGACGATATTGACCTCGCGTTATACCTACTTCAAAACCGCGTTAGAAGGCAGATTTTGGAGCGGTTGGTCAGAGAACCGCACTATCCAATGCAACTCGCTGATATTATTGGAGTTAGTCAACAAGCAATAATGAAACACTTGAAAGAATTAGAAAAGGGTGATTTTGTTAAACGTGAAAAAGTTCCTAGCGAAAAAGGCGGCCCACCAAAAACGATTTTCAGTGTCCAAAAGGCTTTGTCATTGCGGATTGATTTAGGACCTGATCTATTCAATTGCGAGCATCGCAAACTACCCAGCGGAGGCCCGATGAGATTGTCAAACCGCTTACCACCAGCCAGTATGGCAGTAGTTGAGTTGGTCAGCGGAAGGAAGAAAATCGCTGTAAGTGAGGGAGTAAGTCATCTATCCCACCTCAATGAAATTCTTGAGCAGATAGACCAGCAAAGAGATGCTGTCATCGCTCTACATCAGCATATTCGCAATCGTATTTCAGCCGCTGTTGATAGCGACTTTGACAAATATGAGCAAAGAGCGATGATTCATACCATCATTGAAGCACCTCAGCAGAGATTAGACCTCACCAGACTATCCAAGGAATTACAACTCGGGCAAGCACAAATGAATACGCTACTCGAAGAGGTTCAACTTAGGCTTGAGCGACAAATATCAGATAGAGCCGGTCATATCATCGCAACCCCAAATAACAGTGAATTGCGATGGTGGCTACCAGTTAAATCAAACAGATAGTGTTTGTAACTGAACATAACATGGGCCGCAGCCCATGCTATGTAGCATCATTTAGCAGAATCAAAGGTCATCATCACTGAGAACTGTAATCAGTGAAGATTGTTCTGCGATTCTCTTGTTGACATCATCTCTACGTCCCTTACCGACAAGGTATACGACTCCGAGCAGTGCAAAGGTAAGCAGAATGACCATGAATGGTAGGGCTGTCTTACTGACAACATCACCAGCAACATCCATGAATGGGTTGGAGGACGAGAGGTCCTTTCCAACTCTCTCAACATTGTCACCTTCATTACTCTCAACGATTTCGTTCATTGGGTCTACTACTACATAGACTCCATGAGAACCTGCAGTAACTGGGTAAAGTAGGAACAAAGTAATCTCCTTCACATCTTCGGTGTCATCGGGTGCTAGAAGTGCACCAACGACTTGGCGCATTACGATGTTCTCTTCAGCACAGCCGTTCTTTGAAATCTCTCTCTGAATGGCATTGCTTGATTCATCATATTCGCAAAGTACGATTTCAATATCAGTTGCATGTACATTTCCTGTGTTTTGCAGAACGATTTGAATCGGGATTGTTGAGTCAACATCGCCGCTGTAATCGGATACTGCTACAGATGCTATGACTAAGTTAGGAGCGCGTAATCTTAGAGTTAGTATCAATTCGTTACTATCCAAATCTTCTCCTTCCCATGCAGGTGAGTCATCAAAGTCGCCATCTTCACTCATATCGCCAAAGCGTGAATAAACCTTCAGACCAATATGTCGAGTATCTAATGTTGCAGTTGTTGCAATCTTAATGATAGCGACTACGGTATATGTCGAATATGGGGCCATCTCAGGTAATCTGTATTCATTGAAATCGGTTAGATATACACATTGGTCTTCTGGGAATGCTGAAGCGGTTGAGATTTCATCCAAACATTCTTCCTCAGTAGCAACATCTACTCCAATTTGCTTGAGCATCTTCCATTCAACAGACCAGCCATCAAGGGCGCCCATTCCTGGTAGTTCTGCCCATAGCAAAGCATCTCCATCACGAGTTGCTGTGTGGTTATTCAAAGATGGAACATCAGGTACGTTTCCATTATTGGTGATGTTTACGACATATCTGACGACTCTTCCCGGTGCAGAGGTCTTTACAGCGTTCTCCACTGTTGGATCCAGTGAGATTTGCATGTCATGGAATTCACTTACTTCTATATTGAATACCAGTTGGTCACGAAGTCTTGTTTCGCGTCCTGCTGAATCCGGATAAGATTCTTCGGAGAATGCTTGGAGCACAACTGTGTATGTTCCAGCTTCAACTTGATCTGGGACATTCATCAAAACATCGAAGCTCTGGTAAGTTCCTCTACTCAACTCTTGTAGGTGTTGACGAGGGATAGTAATGTCCCACAATACATCTACGCCATAAGCATCGGTTACACGCGCCAGTCGGAAGTCGAATCTATCTGGGCCGTTTCCTTCGTTTTCAACTGTAATTGGAAGGATTAGTTTGTCACCAGGGTTTACAAGCAAGTTGGTTCCTATCTCTGGGTCAACTCCTGCATCCAAATCATAGACGTGAATTACATTGGTTGAAAGAATCACAGAGTCGGAAATTCTTGGATATCCATCTAGATATGCTTTGACGGTTACCGCAGGTCCTAATCCAGCAGTTGCATTAGTTGGAGCGCATACATCTGCTCTAACTTCGTGGGTAATGAATTCGGCACTACCTGGAATAGTCCAAGTGCGAGGCTCATTCATTGGGATTTCATTACCGCCTGGGGCATCTGAGAAGTCCATGTTGACAACCCAGTGGTCTTTGCGCCATGTATCCATATCAATATCTGTAGGCTTAACTTCTGGAGCACCTGGTGTAACGAATACAATGTTTCCTGAATCAAAGTTCTTTGTAACATCAATTGGATAAGTTGCACACTCTCCTGGTAGGATATACTCACTGGTATCAAATATCTCAAAGACAATGTTTCCTGTGGAGCGGATTGAAACAAATACTCCTAATTCAAGAACATCGTATGTTCCTTTCTCAATAGACTTGATCGGCTCTCCTTCACTCCAACCCTTGACAAAGATGACGAATGCACCGGGGTCTTCGGATGTTGGTACGCTGACTTCTAAGTTCTTGGTCACTGATTGGCCTGGTTCTAGTTCAACGCGTGTTGGGAAACTAACTTGCCAACCGAATGGTAGTTGCCATTCTTGTTGTCCTTCAAGACTTGCTGGGTCCCAGAAGATGAAGGCATCGTGAACGTTACCTGTATTGGTAATCGTAATAGAGAAAATCGCTGTTTGTCCTTGTTCGATATCGGCCATACTGTGAGATGTATCGAGATTAATTCCGTGAACTACATCCATTAGAGTTAATGTTACTAATTCATTTTGAATCGCTGGGTCCTTGTAGGATTTTGCGATAACCGTAATCTGTGCTAACTCATCTTCGTTGGCTTGGTATACGGATGGGGCGCGCACACGCAAATAAAAGCGGATTTGCTCTCCACCTTCTAGGAAGATTGGTGTGTCATCGAATATTGCTGTGTGGTTTGAAGAGAAATGCAGCGTTGAAGTCCAATTTTGTGGCACACCGGTAATAACCAAGCCATATGTATCTGCAACCAAATCTTTCGGACCTGGTGTTGAATTGTTCATAGTAAGGTTGTACAAGGTTTGTTGACTTGGTTCAATTACGTGATAGAATGTTTCTGCCTCATCAAAATCAACATCGACTTGGCCTGTTAGAACGTGCGAGTAACAAACTGTAAATCTGTTTTGATTTCCATCATCATTACACTTGTTAGTATCTGACCAAGCAATATGTGCTCCACTGCCCAAATCATTGGAAAATGCTGGAGGCATACCTAAGCTCGGCTGTCTTCCAGAGTTTGGACCTAATTTGTTTGAATCCCACTTGGTGACTGGAATGATTTCCCACTCATCTAGCGCTACTAATCCATCGCCTGTCAAGTCTGTTGAGTTCAGCCTAACATAGACTACTTCTTCTTGTGCAGATGCATTGCCCCAATCGCTCCAAGCGATGTGGATGTTGTTTTGATCGTCGGTTAGTAATGCAGGGAATACTGAGTTACCCCCATATGGGGCATTGCCAGAGATTCCTGACTTTCCTTCTACATTAGAGATAGGAGTGTCGTTAATCTTCTTGATAGCATATGTGGATAGTCCTTCGTGAGCACCATCCCATGCACCTGCGCCTTGAAGGCGTAGTTTTGTGTAGTAAACTTCGTAGTTATTGTCTTTTTCAAATCCATAATCACGCGCATCCATCCAAGCGATGTGGGTGTTTCCTTGAAGGTCAACCCCGATTGAAGGGTGGAATGAATAGGCGTCATCAATAGTGACACGTGTATCGTTTACAACGACTAAGTGTCCATCAGCAGCAGGACCTACATCTTCCATATATCCGCCGCCGCCAACCGTGTGCCCAGTTGCACCTGGAACCCATTGTGGGTCATTGTTCATCTTTGCATACGGGTCGAGAACGGTCATGTAAATTTCACGGGAGTTATTTGTTGAGATGTAAACCATTGCTTCAACCAGAAGGGCCATTGCATTGTTTCCACCACTGCCTGATGGGAATTCATATGCTTGGCCACCTGCATCGGTGCTTGCCAGGGTATTACCAGGACAGTTTCTTGTTTGAGTCGAAACAACTCCGTTCGGACATTGAACCAAATCCTTGAAGTGAGATTCAACATTGGCTGCTCCACCATAAGATTGTCCATATAGGCCTACAGGAATTACACCAGCGTTAATACAACTGTCGTGTGCTTCTTGGATAGAACTGATATCATCTGCTTGTTGTGATGGATCTCCGTCCTTTGGGCCCTCATCAGAAACTGGAATGACAATCTTAGTTGCATTCGGGTTCCAGCGGTGGTCGCTAGAAGTTGGAGGGTTTCCTGGAACTGCTCCTACTGAGTCCTTCCATGATAGACATGCCCAGTTACTTCCTGGGCCCCAGTCTTCTCCAGAGTAGCCGGAGTAGGTATTTCCATTGTATACTGTGCCTGGTAACTTACGCAGTCCACCGGTGTCGTCACCTGGACTAAGTCCGAGTGGAGTGGTTCTAATGCCACTTGATGCTTTATTATGCGCTGCACAGTTACCTGAACTGGCAGCACCAGGGAGAGTATTTCCTAGACCATAAATTGTCTCATATACAGTCATGTTAGCAGTCTCTAGCATAGGCTTAATTCCTTGGAAACTACCAGTACCTGCGAATGAACCGCCATAAATAACAGTACAAACGTCTGCCCATTCTGAGTACATAGAACCGGATGTATCAACGATGAATACCAATTCTACTTTGCCACCGCGGGTATCGTCCCAAGCGATTTGAACGAAGTCATTTGCATCGACTACGATGTCTGGGTGACCTTTGTGGCCAATAATTGGAGTTAGCAAAGTATCATCAAATAGTGTGATAACGCTTCCTGAAGACATGTCTGGTTGTACCATAGAATAGTAAATTTGAGGTTGGTTGTAAAAACGACCAAGTTCGTCATAATTATCTTCCCAAACAATGTGAACATTATCTTGACTATCCAATGCAATTGAAGGCCAATCACGGTTTTGTGAGCGCGTTGAAATAATTTCATCATCGATAACGGTAATTGTTCCATCATCGCTTGCCTGTCCATCCATTGGCGCACTCCATGGAGAAAGTACTGTGTACATTATCTTGTGTTGGCCAGCCCTATCAGCCCACACAATATGCACCTTGTCATTTGAATCAATAACCATGTCAGGATGCCAAATCTTGTGTATTCCTGCGCTAGAAATTTGAGTAGCATCAATTAGCGTCTCTCCTCTTGGAGATAGCATAGAATAATACAAATGCATATTATTTCTCACCCAAATAACGTGTACATTACCTTCACTATCGGATGAGACTGCTACTTGAGAATCTGTTGATGTTCCGCCGTCAACGATTTGAACGGCGTCTGTTATTACCACTGTTCCTGCGGATACAGAGATACTTGCTATTAGCAATGTCGAAAGTACTGACATTACCATTATTGATGCTAGGCTGATTGATTTTATTTTTTGACGCATAGGACATTCCTCGGGCTTACTACAGATTTTGTACATACTCTTCATACTTAACCGCGCCTAGTTCAGGTCAATAATTCGCCATTGATGCCATAGCATTACTACTTGAGCGATTAGGCCCTCAGTGATGCTTTATTACTCGCAGATTTATTATATATTTTGGCCTATGCCCATTCGGATGGGTCAAAGCCGGAGCCGAATGACATTTCATCATTAAATTCAATCTCTTGGGTTTCATTATTTGGCTGATGATTATCTTTCTTCGATTGAGATTTGAGGCGGTCTGCCCAATCATCTACTGGCCCTGACTTACCGCTACCTGGGCCGTATGCATATTTGATTTCATGAATAACTCCCAGTTTTGCCAGCCATAACCTGCGCAATGTTTGCATCAATTCGTTTTTTGTTAATCCATCAAACCAAATTGGTAGACTAACATTGAATGCTTGTAATGGGCCTGGCTTTTTGTCGCCAACATGGCCCATGTGCATTCCCCAATCCACAGAGGTGTTGATCAGTTGTAAACGGCTGTCATGGACCCATTCATTCCATTCATTTTCGTCTTCTTGCATGTGCTTTT
>DUCL01000236.1 GCA_012959845.1 Candidatus Poseidoniales archaeon | reverse complement strand
TGGAAATTGAAGACGTAATCACATTAAGTTCTCAACAGTCATCTCACATTAGAAATATGTCCCGTAAATCTGTCATCGCAGACCAGCAATTGAGCCATTCAGAATCAGTGATGTTCTCAAATTCCATTTGTGCAAATATGGATACTGAGGATTTTGCCGACTCCTGGAATGCCGTAATTGAACTATCTTTCGGGCAAGTTGAAAATGGATTTGTTAGTTGCCATATTAGAAGTGGGATGACATTAACACAAATAGATGATTACAGGACTAGAATTAAAGTGGTATTGAAAGTTTCTTTTACCCTATTCCCCGATGCACAGTATCCTCTTGAACTATCACTTCTGTACCAACCTGAAGCAACCGATGCTTCAATAGCAAATTTGGCCGAAGCCCACCCTATTAAGGTGGTACTGGACGGAGAACGAGGATTTCTAGTTTCTTGGAGTCCTTGGTGGGTAGAAGATAATAAAATAACTCTACAATTAATTGAGGAAATTCCTCCCGACCCAACCCTACTGGAAACATTTGTTGACGTGACAGTAAAATATCCATGGATTGCAGTATTTGTGATACTAATGTTGATGGTTTCAGTATTAACTTATATTAGAACTAGAAATGCGAGTTCTGTTGATTTGGAGTTTGCATTTGATGAATTCGAGGATATCGCTGAAACACCAGCGCGAGAGGAAATCGTAGAGTTTGAAGAAGATGAGGAACTCTCCGAAGATGAAATAATGAGAAGACGGCAGATAAAAAGAAAAATCGGCCGTAAAAAATCTCCATCTATTACAGAAAATAATCAGGAGCCTGATTTTTCAGTTGGTGTGAGAATGGCAGTTACCGAACCCCTTGTCGAAGAGGATGATCCTGCTCCAGTTGTTGTGCGTAGAAGGTCTGGTAGCGTAAAACGCAATCGCGATGGAACTGTTATCACAGGAAAGAGGAAACAACTGGGTGCAATAGACAGTGATACCAAGCCCGTAATCGCCAAGAAAGTATCTACTAAGAAAAAGACACTAAAAACACGCAGAGTTGTAACGGGGCAAACAGAACGACAAGTTATGGATAGTGCCCTAGATCGGTTGACAAATCCCGATGATCACCAGCAAAATTGAGCACCTTGAGGTAGGTTACACGCCTCTATCAAAAATTGGTTAAGGCCCTTTAGGTGGTCATCATCAAGCCTATTGAATACCTCACCAAAGTACTTGTCCAATCTTTCATAAGATAAATCAGACCGGCTGATGGACCAATTGATCACTGCGTTTCTGTGTTCATCACTACTCTCAAACAATTTCAATTTTGACTCAAGTGCATTATGTGCAGCAATTATCATTTCTTGCGCGGTATCTTTTCTAGCAGCAAATACTCCGAAGACCATCGGTTTTCCTGATTTTTCAAGCCATGCTTGGCCTAAATCCAATTGTACCATCGATGGATTTTTCTTAGCGCTCTCAAGTGCCCTATCTCCAATCAATAGTGCGCCATCACAACTCTCCAGCATTAGATCAAAATCTGGACCCATATTGGTAAAGGTAGGAGATAGTCCCTTTATTTCCAATAGATGCTTTAGAAGTGCAACAGATGTTGCTGAATCAGATGGTAATGCAATAGAGGCCATATCTTCTATTTTCTTTTTTGAGAATAAAAGAACACTACCTACTTCACCTTTGGAGCAAATTCCAATATCTGGAATCAAAACTAATTCATCTGCATGTTTTGCATAATCGGCAGCCGGAATTGGTGCAAGGACACAATCTCTTCGCAGCAAATGCCCTGTTAACCAAGAGGGGGGTGCAGGCAATATGTTCCATGTATCATCTAATCCATGGAATAAGGGATCGCAATTGAGGAATGAAACGCGCCCAATCGTCCGCGTCCAACTATGGGTCGCCATGATTTGCGGGAAGGCCAATCACTGAAAGGTGTAACCCACAGATGGTTAGTACTGAGCCATTTTCAAACCGCGCCTTGGCTTGGGTTTTTCTGCGACGAATATCTCAAATTTTTGATATGTAGTGTTTCTCTTTACAGGTATACATCCAGCATTCTCAATCAGTTTGGACAATCTGCTCAAATCATGATCTAAGGGCGCGGTAGAACCTGCCAAATGCATTATTGATTCTTTTTGCACAGTGCCGTCGATGTCATCGGCACCGAATTGTAATGCCAATTCTGCTAATCCGTCACCTATATTCATCCTATATGCTTTGATATGGGGTATTGAATCCAACATCAACCTTGATATTGCGATTGTTCGCAATACTTCACTTCCAGTAGCACATTGCGCTTCTGGCAATCTTGAGGAATCTGGTAAGAAGGGATATGGGACAAAACACTGAAAACCTCCAGTCATATCAGCTAATCTACGTAATTTATCCATATGGATTAACCGATGCTTTATTGTTTCAACCGTTCCAAATAGCATTGTACAATTAGATGGCAATCCGATTTCGTGGGCAGTTTTATGAATCTCTAAGTACTCCTCGGAACTCTCTTTGCCGTTACAAATAATCGCCCTTATTTCATCATCCAGTATCTCGGCTCCACCTCCAGGTAAACTACCTAAGCCAGCATCTTTCAATATCGTCAATACTTCACGAAATGACATATTGGATAACTGAGAAAGATGCTTGATTTCAACTGCCGTTAATGCCTTAATTGTAATATGTGGGAATTTTGCTCTAACCGTTTTGAACAATTGTTGATAATGATGAACATCCCAGTCTGGATGTAATCCTCCTACCGAATGTACTTCGTCAACATAATCTGCATACTTCGATAAATCGTCAACATATGCCTCAATATCTAATGAATACGCATCATCCGACTTCTTGCTTCTCCTAAATGCGCAAAAGCGGCATGACAAAACGCATATATTGGTTTGATTAACATGGACATTAGAATTGAAAAATGCAAAATTATCAAAGCGTGATTTGCGCACGAAATCAGCTAATCTACCAACTTCGTTCAAATTCTGATGCTGGAATAATATTAATCCATCTTCAATGCTCAATCGTGTTCCAAGAGCAACTTTTTTTGCTATTGGAGTGATTGACTCACTCCATTGTACGTGTTCGAGTGAATCGGCTAATATCTCTTGCCAATCTTGTTTACAACCGGCATGAGACTGAGTTGACGTCCATTGATTCATGTTAATTCCTGACCTTCTTACCTATTGCAAAGTATTTGGAATATACAATGAACTTTCTAAACTCTTCAACAATAAATACGCCCGAAGCAACAACCAGTATTGTTAGCCAATCTTTTGATTGTAATTCAGTAGTAGACAGCAAGGAGCCGACTTTTATATCTACAAGGGGTATTATTTCTGAGGAGTTATGTATGATTAGCCACAATAGTGTGAGAGATATTAGAACTGCATAATTTATTGCTTTGTTTGAGAATAGGCCCAATTTGAAAATACTATCTTCGCTACTACGGCAATTCATGACATTGAATAATTGGAATACTACGAATACTGCGAATGTCATTGTTTGCGCATAGACAAACCTATCATCCGAATATTTCCCCCAGTCCTCTACTGCTGAAGAATCCCCGTCTAAACAGGCGTTGATGTCAAAGTATTGCGATAGATCTTCCTCGGTGAAAGGCAAGCCCTCGCATGTTTGTATGCCCCCTCCAGCGAGGTGGAAAATTAACAAAGTTCCGGTTACCATCACTATTCCGAGATAGAATATTAGTGCAATATCGGATAAATTCGGCAATCCTTCATGAACTGGCCGCGGTGGCCTATTCATTACATTGCCATGCTTCTTTTCAACACCTAGAGCGATTGCAGGGGGCCCATCCATTAGAATATTAATTACTAATATTTGAGTAGCGGTTAGTGGTAAATTCCAACTAAAGATGAAAGTTGATATGACAATTAACGCTACAGCAGCAACATTGGTTGAAATTTGATATCTTACAAAGTTCCGGATGTTTTGGTAAATTTTTCTTCCTTCTTCAACTGCAGAAACAATATTTGCAAAATTATCATCCTGTAGTACCATGTCAGATGCGTCTTTTGCTACATCAGTACCGGCGATTCCCATGGCAATGCCAATATTCGCCCTAGAAAGTGCTGGCGCATCATTTACTCCGTCACCTGTCATCGCAACGATTTCGCCATTTTCCTGTAAAGATGAAACAATTCTCATCTTTTGGTCGGGCGTGACGCGAGAGAAAATACTGGTGGTAGAAGATACTTCAAGCATTTCTTCATCTGTATAATTTGATAGTTGGAATCCATTAACTGCGGGTATTTTACCGTCAGAGATATTTAACTCCAAACCGATTGCATCGGCTGTAATTTGCTGATCTCCTGTAATCATCTTGACTTTTATTCCCGCTTTTTGACATATTGCAATGGCATCTTTCACTTCAGGGCGCGGGGGGTCCATAATCCCGACAAGTCCTAGGAAAATGAATCCTGACTCTATTTGTTCAACATCATCCATATCTTCATCATCATCCATCCGTCTAGCACACAGTGCCAATACGCGCATTGCTTTAGACGCCATATCTCTATTCGCCTCAACCGCATTGTCAAAATCTGATTGTTCAATCGGTTGGATCTTTCCATCACTAATTTTCCAGTCAACTAGTTCCTTGTATCCACCAGCACCACCCTTTGAAAAAATCCATTTTTCTCCTTCATACTCATGAATAACAGTCATTCTCTTTCTAACACTATCGAAAAAGAATTCGTGAATACGTGGATGTCGTTGAGCAAATTTCTTTACATCTCCATTTATTTTCCACCCTGCAACAGCGCAAGCCGAATCTGTAGGGTCTCCTATTGCCTGCCATCGACCATCGGTTTTAGAAATTTGAGAATTGTGACATAATGTCAAACAAGCAGCTGTTAATCTAAAACCAATATCATTCTGTAATGCTGACATTTCTTCATTGGAAACCTTTGTACCATCTTTCATTAGAGTTCCTTCTGGTTTGAAGCCGTTGCCGGTGATGTTATATTTTCCAAATGAAGTGCTTATTTGCCGAGCAGTCATTTGATTTTTTGTCAACGTTCCAGTTTTGTCTGAACAAATAACAGTGGTTGAACCTAATGTTTCAACTGCCTTCATTCTTCTAATAATCGCCTTATGTTTTGCCATATTTCGCATTCCCAATGCGAGAGTAATCACCAAAATAATTGGTAAACCTTCTGGAACGATGGCTACGAAAATTGCTACAGCGATCATGAATTGCTCTACCGCTGCATCCCAAATGTCAATTTCTGGACTACCGTAAGCAATTAGCATTTTTAGTGAAACCAGAAGTACTGCGACGATTAGGGCAACGAATCCAAGAAATTTACCTAATGATTCCAATTTCAGTTCTAGAGGAGTTGGTGGAGACGTAGTGCCAACAACATCACTAGCAATTCTGCCCAACTCTGTGGACATTCCAGTTTCAACGACGATTCCAACAGCCCTACCTGTGGCGACACAAGTCCCCATATAGGCCATGTTTCTTCTTTCTGCAAGAATCGTATCGTTATCACAAACATTTGGATTTTTCCTTACTGTTAAAGATTCACCAGTAAGGGCAGATTCATCTATTTTACATTGAAAAGCCTCTATTATCCTTACATCGGCTGGTACATTGAGCCCACCCTCTAACTTTACAATATCGCCAGGAACCAAATCATGTGTAGATACCTCTACATCAATCCCTCCCCTTACTACAACACATTGAGAAACTGACATTTGTTTTAATGCGTCCATTGCTTGCTCTGCTTGACCTTCTTGCCAAAAACCGAATACTGCATTTGCAGTTATCACGATAAAAATGAATATTGCATCACCGGCATTGTGCCCAGGTAATGCAAGTGCAACTAGTGCTGCTAGAATTAATAAATAATTGAGAGGATCGTGGATTTGTGATAAAAACCGCATAATAGGAGATGTTTTTTCCGGTTCTTGTAATTTGTTAAATCCATATTTATCTTGTCTTTTAGTCACTTCAGCGGGATTTAAACCATCGAAATTTGTATCCAATTCTAGAAGGATATCAGCAGTTTCAAGGTCATGCCAAGTAGTTGAGGACATAAGAATCACTTTGAATGCAATGAGCCATCCAATAGCCTTGCGAAGAATTGATGATTTATGATTATAATGGAGGGTTTCCCATACAATTGTAATAAAAGCAGGGCAAAAAAGCCAGAATTTATCCTCAAAACTGGAGCGTATTCAATATTATCTCGAATAATTATGTGCATTAGGTTCAAAATCCCAATTCACTTGGCCAATCTTATGAGCGCTCTGGGCGAACCATATATTTCAGCCGATGAGTCTCCGATGGAATTGACGGTTAGAGCGATTATCGTCGGTATTATTCTTGGAGTCCTAATGACTGCAGCCAATGCATACCTCGGATTGTATGCGGGTATGACCGTGTCTGCATCTATTCCAGCAGCAGTGATGTCAATGATTATCTTACGTACATTATTTGATGATGTCACAATACTTGAAAATAATGCAGTTCAAACAATGGCAAGTGCAGGTGAATCACTTGCCGCGGGAGTTATTTTCACTGTTCCTGCATTGTTGGTTCTTGGAATGTGGCAGGAAATTCAATTCTTAGAGACTTTCATTATTGCTCTTATTGGGGGATTATTAGGTACTATGTTCACAATTGCACTTCGAAGATTATTCATTGTAGAAGAGGCACTTCCTTATCCAGAAGGTGTTGCATGTAGAGAAGTATTGGTTGCTGGTGAAGAAGGTGGAGAAGGAGCATTAGCGATATTATATGCCCTAGGAATTGGCGCAATATATGGATTCATGGTCAAAGGATTCAATGTTACGCACCACACAGTTGAAAGTTCTGTGAATTTCCTTAGTACAAAATTATACGCGGGTATGGATTTGTCTATTGCACTATTATCTGTAGGATATATTGTAGGAATTAGAATCGCTTCATTCATTTTCTTAGGCGGAGTAATCGGCTTCGGATTATTGGTCCCAATTTATGGATTGATAAATGGATGGCCTGAAGCGTCAAATGGAGTTGAGGCTTTCTACATGGTGTGGTCCTCACAAATCCGCTATGTGGGCGTTGGCGCAATGGTAGTAGGTGGAGTTTACACATTATGGTCAATGAAAAATACAATCTTTACTGGATTGTCAAAAGCATTCGAAAAGAATGATGAAGTTGAGTTTGAAGTCGTTCGTACAGAACAAGACCTTCCACTTCGCAAAGTATTGATGGTTTGCGGCATACTTGTCTTTGCGACTTTTATCTTTTATGCAATAGCGCTAAAATCAGTAATATTGGCTTTGGCAGGTGCATTATTTTTGGCAGTTGTTTCGTTCTTTTTCGCAGCGGTTGCAGGCTATATCGCTGGAGTTGTCGGTTCTTCAAATTCTCCAGTATCTGGGATGACAATTGCAACTCTACTGTTCACTGTCGCTTTAGTATGGGTTGTAGGTGACTTATTCTTGGGATTATCTACCGGCTCTCTAATGTATGCAACGTTGTTAATCGCAGCAATCGTTGCATCCTCTGCAGCAATTGCTGGTGATGTCATGCAGGACCTGAAAACTGGCCATATGGTTGGTGCAACTCCATGGAAACAACAGATTGCTGAAATCATTGGCGTAGTGACTGGTGCTATTGTAATAGGGCCAACTTTAAAATTACTACACGATGCGTTTAGGATTTCACGTACTGCATGTGAATTAGATCCACTACCTGGAGACCCGGGATGTAAGAATGCACTTTTCGCACCCCAAGCCGAACTGATTGGTGCAATTGTAGAAGGTGCATTTGGCGGTAATTTGAATCTGCAAATGGTATTACTTGGAGCGGTTATTGCAGTTGTTTTGATTAGACTTAGCATGCCTGTAATGAGTGTTGCAATTGGAATATACTTACCACTGGGATTGTCGGTACCGATTATGCTCGGTGGCGTAATATCCTATATTGCCCTCAGAAGCGCACACCTGCGAATAGATGGTACATTGGATGGTGAGCCAAGTGTTGCTGCAACTGATGCTGCTAAAGAGGTGGAAAGTAGAGGTGTCTTAATTGGGGCAGGATTCATCGCAGGTGAATCGATAATGGGTGTCTTTGTTGCAATATTAATTGTCATGAAGATTAATCTCCCAGAATTATTAGGAATTGGAGCATTAGGAAACTTACTCTCATTAGCATTCTTCGCTTGGTTCGTTGGAATATTTATCTGGTTAGCAACAAGAGCATTGCCCGAAGGTGGAAATTTACTGACCGATGCTGTAGCAGTTGTGAGAAATGCAATTACAAGAGGATTTCAATCACTAATGCCTAAGCGTTAATGAATTCCTTGTAATACACCCTTCTTGGATGTTACGCAAGTATCAAAGAGCCCCCTCATAGCCAATGGCTCAATAGGGTGTTTTTAATGACATTGTCAATACCAGAACTTGAAGAATTTGCAAGAAAGTGTAGAGTTGAAATTGTCAAAATGGTTTACCGTGCTCAAGCCGGTCATCCAGGTGGTTCATTATCAGAAATAGACTTGATTTCCGCACTGTATGCAACACGTATGCGCGTTCGTCCTGACCAACCAAAATGGGATGATAGAGACCGATTTATTCTATCCAAAGGCCATGCATCACCGGGAATGTATGCAGTATTAGCAGAAATGGGTTTCATTAGCCATGAGGATTTACACTCATACAGAGTTCTTGGTGGAAAATGCCAAGGCCATGTCGATATGAAATGGTGCCCAGGGGTTGATTTTTCTGCAGGTTCATTGGGAATGGGTCTATCATTTGGTCTAGGCTGTGCAGTTGCTGCTAGCCTAGATAATAGTGAGCGTAGAACATTCGTAATGTTAGGAGATGGAGAACTCCAAGAAGGTAGTGTATGGGAAGCAGCAATGGCTGCAGCACATCACGAAGTCGGCAATTTGAAAGTGATTCTTGACCGCAACAGAATACAAAACGATGATTTCTGTGAAGTACAAATGAGAATGTTTGATATTCCTGCCAAGTGGAGAGCTTTTGGTTGGGAAGTTAAGGAAATTGATGGACATAATATGGAAGAAGTGATGGCAGGATTAGATTTCCTTGAATCCACAAACGATAAACCATCAATACTGATTGCCCACACTATCAAAGGTGCAGGAGTTTCCTTTATGGAAGATAATCCTGCATTCCACGGTGCAGCACCCAATGATGAGCAATTTGCTCAAGCAATGGCTGAACTAGGCGAGGTGGTTGCATGAGTGAGATGGCGGCGACAAGAGATGGTTATGGACAAGCATTACTCGAAATTGCAGGCAATCCCAAAGTAGTCGTATTGGAGGCAGATTTGGGTAAATCAACAAAATCTCTACACTTTAGGAAAAAATATCCTGCACGTACCATTTCATGTGGAATCGGTGAGCAAAATATGCTGTTAACAGGTGCGGGACTTGCAGCATCTGGATACATCCCATTCGCAAGCACGTTCGCAATATTTACTGAAAGAGCGTTTGAACAAATGCGCAACGGTGTTGCAAGGCCAAATTTGGCAGTGCACCTGTGCGGTAGCCATGGTGGAACACATACTGGAACAGATGGTTCTAGTGCACAATCAATCGAAGACCTCGCTATTTACAGAACACTACCAAATGTGGTTGTAATGCATCCTTCAGATTATGTTTCAACCTTGGAATTAACCAAGCAATTACCTGCGTTGAATAAGCCGTCATATACGAGAACTGCAAGAAACAAAACTCCTGTGATGTATCGCGGAAGAGAATCTGAGATAATTATCGGCAAGGGAATCACATTGCGTCAAGGAACTGATGTTGCAATTATTGCATGTGGTGTATTGGTTTCTGAATCCGTAAAAGCCGCTGAAGCATTAGCAGAAAAGGGCATCAATGCAACAGTTGTTGACATGCACACACTAAAGCCATTAGATGGTGACTTAATCAATTCTTTAGTATCACAATGCGGAGCCATTGTCACTGCAGAAGATCACAATGTAATCGGTGGATTAGGTGGTGCTGTTGCAGAACATTTAGTCAAAAATATATTTGCCCCATTAGAGATGGTAGGTGTTAAAGATAGATTCGGAGAATCAGGTCAATCAGACGAGATGCTAGAGGTAATGCAAATCAATTCAAAATATATAGAACAGGCGGCTCATAGAGCAATAGCAAGAAAATCTTGAAAGTTTTCATCGTAATAATTTGCTATTCCATTTCTTAATATTAATTGCCTGAAAGCGATTAATTCATAGACAACCGGCTCTGCCATCGTATCATGGAGTTCTTCCTAGATACCGCTGATGTTGACGAAATTCGAGAGATTGCCGCATGGGGGATTCTTGACGGCGTAACTACCAATCCTTCACTGATTAAGAAAAGTGGTCGGGATTTCAAACAAGTCGTGAGAGAAATTGCTGGTATTTGCTCTGGACCAATTTCAGCAGAAGTTACTGCAATGGATACCGAAGGAATGATTTCCCAAGGTATGGCGCTAAAGGCTGAACTTCCAGATAATGTCATCATCAAGATACCATGTACAGCTGAAGGACTAGCAGCAACAAAAGTTCTAACTTCAAATGGCATCGATACAAATGTTACTTTGGTTTTCTCCGCCGCTCAAGCATTAATGGCTGCAAAGGCCGGTGCGACTTATGTTTCTCCCTTCATCGGAAGAATTGACGATACCGGACATGATGGTATGAATTTAATCGCCGAAATAATGGAAGTTTGGGCAAGTTATCCAGAGATTTCAACAAAGGTCTTGGCTGCATCTATTCGTCATCCAACCCACGTTCTTCAATGTATCCAACTTGGCGCACATACAGCGACAATGCCGGCGAAAATATTTCGCCAATTGATGAAACATCCACTTACTGACAAAGGACTCGAAGGCTTCTTGAAAGATTGGGCTG
>DUCL01000235.1:1218-1855 GCA_012959845.1 Candidatus Poseidoniales archaeon | reverse complement strand
CACCGCCATCATTTCTTAGATTACTCAGTTTTACTCCAGCGCCCAGATTAACTGAGCCACCTAATATTGAATCGCCAACATAGTTGAAGTGAGGAGCTTTCGCACCAGGCAATAGGATTGAATGTTTTACTTCTGAACAATGTCCAACAACTGCATCGCGACAAATCCATGAGTTTTCTCGAATGTATGCAGCATGACGAATTTGCGCATTTGCACCAATATAGCAAGGGCCAATGATATGCGCTCCAGATTCAACAACAGCAGTAGGGTCGATGAAAATCATTCCATTGGAATCATCAAATGTTGCTGAACAGGTGCTTATATCTAGACTCTCCTGCCCATTACATCTGTTGAGTAAATCCATTAGTTGGGTTTTCAAGCAGTTATCGCCATTTGGTTCTAGAATGTGCCAAACAGGCTGTGAAATAGAAAAGGATGGAGTGGTTTGCGAATCATCAAGGCTCGGAAAAAGTATCTTAGCCGTAGTAATATCAGGCCATTGCATAAACAGCCCTAAGGGTTAATCTTCAAAGAACTTGGTATTCAAGCAACCGCCAAGTGATAGATTCTCTTTCCAGTTGTATTGTCCAATCTAAATCCAATAATGTCTGCGAGATATCTTGGGATGAATAAGCCT
>DUCL01000235.1:0-1123 GCA_012959845.1 Candidatus Poseidoniales archaeon | reverse complement strand
ATAATTTCAAGTTTTAATCGATTTAATCTCGCTGCTTTTTGTGAACCCTTTCCTCTCATCTTAATCAGTATATATTATGTCAAAAGAAGTATATTAGTCAATCAAGGGAGTGCCGAGGGCTCCCTCAAATACACATTGAAATACTAAGAGGAACAACGAAAATTGGCGATACTATGTCCCTAGCGACGAATGATCCTATAGTCGGATATATCAAATGGATTTCCGCCATTGCCATCGTTACCTTACCATGGCTCTTTTTGCGACTCAAAATAAAGGATGCCAGAATCGCTCTATGGTTTGTCTGGATGATGAGTATAATCGCATTGACATCTCTATATCTTGGATTCCTAACTTACAATTACATTGGGATTCAATTTGGATTCAAGCATCAAGGAAACCCGATGGATTGGTTCATGATTATCACCGGGATTATTAGCATCATTCCATTCATCTTGGCTGCAAAAAAGGGGTCATTAGCGAAGCCAAAGCGAACCGCTGTACTTGCGGCAGTGGCAATGCTGATTGTAATGGGGCCTGCTATTTACAACACAGTCGCCTTCAACATCTATTTGCAAGATGGTGGTGACTTTGACCCTGGTGAAGGCGACTATGCGGGTGAAGTATACACTCCTACTAAGCCCGATGCTTGGGCTCAAGCAGGAAACATTGCTCTATTTGTTTGCAATCTAGTGCCCGCCATCATTTTTATGGGAATTTGGTGGCTCAGTCGTCATGCAAATCCAAATAATATTAGGAAGGATGGAATTGATTCTTCCGCAAAGGTTGAAACTAAATGCATAGAGCAATAGATGATGCGTAGAGTATTGAGTTTTCTCATTATTGCCTCGATTCTCTTGGCAGGGTGCATCGCAACACCCGAGAAAACCTCTCTTAATCCATTGGGGGATGAGGATGGTGATGGTCTTTCTAATGGCTGGGAGCAAGAACATGGTCTCGACCCACTCAATGGTTCTGATGCACCTGCATGTATGGGGTTGGTGAAATTCTGTTTGCGCACTTACGACAATTTCACTTTCGCTGAAACTCACAATTCTTTCGCAACTACCGAAGATGCAGTGTATTATCCTGCATCAAACCACGATACGGGTCTTACGGCACAATG
>DUCL01000234.1 GCA_012959845.1 Candidatus Poseidoniales archaeon | reverse complement strand
AGGCACCATGCGCTTTCCGCTACGTGTTTGGCGTTTCTTGCTCATCCATGAGCGCATGAACATCCAGCGAATGCGGAAATGTGAGCGTTTTGCATAAGAGGTATTCATCAAATACTTACTTTCAAAATCATAAACAATTGGTTTGATTATTTGCCAGACATCCTTTGTGAGAACATAGCCCCAGAAATGACGGTTGGTAGCGATAACATGGTCTTGTTGAGATTGTTGTTGCTCGAGGCTATCACCATTGATATTGTAGGCCATTACCGTTCCAACATCACAAAACTTTTGTGACCATTGTGATAGATCTAAAACGGTTTTAATATAACTTGGGGCTAGAATCATATCGTCTTCTAATAGTATTACTCTCTCATAATTTAACTCATCAAATAGTGTTCTTCTAGCATCGATTAAATGGCGACCAATACCCCAGTTTCTATCGCGCAATACATAATTGACATTTTCAAA
This sequence comes from Candidatus Poseidoniales archaeon, assembly GCA_012959845.1. Lineage (GTDB taxonomy): Archaea > Thermoplasmatota > Poseidoniia > Poseidoniales > Poseidoniaceae > MGIIa-L1. The sequence continues at coordinate 1,403 of DUCL01000234.1, read as the reverse complement.
TGTTGAGGCTTTAACAAGGGCGACGATTTCTTCTTGCCGTGCCTTCTCTCCCCCATCGAGATAAACGTGCAAATCGCAATCGTGCGCTGCTTCATTTGCTTGTAAAGCTGCAAGTGTTTGACCAAAGTAGTCAACCCGGTTGAAACCGAGCAGAAGGATTGCATTGTTCATTGACCTACCTCCTTGGATGTCGCTTCACCTGCACCATGATTGGTTCCGCCCATGCTATTGCCTACCTGTCTTCTTTCAAGAAGAAAGCGCTACTATTACTCGTCTTTAGAGTCTTCACTTGCGCTTTCGGAAACCGCCACATCCCCTTCTTCATAGTAATTGTATGAATCATACGTCGGCTGTTCTAATTTCAAAGTTGCAACATCATCCATAGTGGTTAGATTGGTAACTGAAACTCCTGCTGAAGAAATTGCATAGACATAATCGCCCATGAAAATAGACCTGCGGATATTGTATTGTCCCCAGTAATATTGATTGTCTTCACGGTTGTATAAATCAGAATGATCAACCGTGCCATGAAGGCTCAATTCACCTGTTTCTTCTGAAACATTTACCAGTGCAAGTTTAGAAACGTATTGATAACTCCAATAATATTGTCCATTATCGTCATACCAAGTATTGTATCTATAAGTTGAAATTGGCACCGCTAACAATCCCTTGGGTGCCCAATACTGGAATGCTTTATGCTCGTATGTAGCCTCAGAATAAGACCATTGCCATGATGTGTCATTTGGATTTTGTACTGGTGATATGGAAAATACATCGGCCAGTGTTGGGCTTGACGTATTGCTAACATCGAATAATGAAATTCTAACATTGGACCAATCCAGGCCAGTACCGTCTTCATTTGCTGGGCCCATTCCAATAGTCAATATTTGGTCTTTTGATAACGGATGAATATAGGTTGAAACCCCTGGCACTTCCAATTCTCCCAATATGGTTGGATTGGTTTCATCTGATAAATCAATAATCCATAATGGGTCTATTTGCATGAAGGTTACGATGTATACTCTATCGCCATCGAAGCGTGTACTCCAGATTCTTTCACCTTCTGCAATGCCTTCTAATTTACCCAATTCAACAAGGATTAGGTCTCCAGCATCGTCAACAGCTCGCCCGAGTGTTACCACTTGACTCGACATTGGCTCAGGGTCTTCCATCCACCAGCGACCCCATTGGCCAACCGTTGTTGCTACTCTAACCACGCCTTCGTGTTCTGAGAGTGAGAATTGATCTAATATTTGTCCTTCAACTCGTCCTGAGCCCGTATAGAGAGTTTCTCCGGATGCTGAGATGTCGAAGGTGTGAATGTTGGTCGACTCCTTCATATCGGTATCAGAACCCCAGAACCACCACCAATCCCAAGCATTTTCAGTGATGATTAGGACATC
>DUCL01000233.1 GCA_012959845.1 Candidatus Poseidoniales archaeon | reverse complement strand
TTCATTCGCTGACTATCTTGTTGATTCATTAATTTAGCTATTGTTTGCAAATTTACTGCACTCGCCAATGCACGTTGTGAATCTAATTCTATGCCGAGTGCGGCTCTTTGAATGTGGGTCGCATGGGCTGCTAATTGTATTCCACTCCCACAAGCACAATCAACAATAATTCCTTTGCCAAGAGCCGATTTGTTGACCATTTTAGAGCGCGTGAGTGCAATCTGCCAAGGCGTAGCGAGTGGTTTTCCTTGTTCTGCGTGGAAGAAAATTATTTTTTCTGCTGAGGTGTTATCCGGTGCGGATTCACTCAAAGAAGATGAATCCACTTCTGAAGGAATTAGAACATTGTGCAAGATTATCTCTCCGTGTTAAATTATTGCCCAATTAATCGATTACTGGCCCGCAACATCACTTCGTGTCATTATACTTTCAAAGTGGATTCCGGCTGATGTAAAAGCCTCCACTGCACCTTCCTCTCTGTCAACAATACTGATGACTGCGACCACTTCACAATCAGTGGCATCATGAATCCTTTGCACTGCCTTAATCGAAGAACCACCCGTGGTTGTCACATCCTCAAGAATAACGATTTTCCCACCTCCGGCGAGTGATGAACCTTCAATTCCAGGTGGATTATTGGTCTTTCTTCCACCCCTTCCTTTCGGTTCTTTTCTTACCATGAATCCTCGGCGCGGGCAATCTGCGTCTGATGCGGTGATGACAATTGCAGTTAGAGGTACTGCGCCCAGTTCTAACCCTCCGACAAAGTCGGCACCAAGGTCATCGATTCTTGCGTTAAACAATTCTCCGAGTAAATGTGAGCATTCGGGGTGCATCATTACCGGCTTTGTATCAAAAAACCATCTAGAGGTTCTGCCGCTGGCCAGAGTGAAGGCATCATCACTCCCGCCATCAAGGAAAGCAAGTTCGCGAATATATTCAACAAGTTTTGCCCAACTTGGGTGGTCTCTTAACGCTGGATGAACCGCCATCAACCATTCCTCTTGCCCGATGAACATGAAGTTTGCTTTCAATAGCACTACTCAATGATGGAAAAATTATTGAACCGACTTCATCATAAGGGGTCGCCTATTAGTGCGCATAGATTGCTATGAGCGATGTTGAGGATGCTGTTACTATTAGAGGGCACAACCCTCTTCTCGGCATTGACCTTGAACGATTGGAACAGGAAATGGCATCGTATCATAACTGGTTAGATGAGAGGGCTGATGAAGCATATGCCATCGCTGAATCTGCAAGGTCATTGGGAATGGACCATCGTGATTTCGTTGAAATCCCAAGAGCTGCAGACCTCGCTGGACGAACTGAAAAATTACTAATTGAATATTTAGACGGTTACGAAGTTGCTGATGATATCAGAAATTTGCTTGCAATTCATGATAGAGAGACAACATCTATCATGATGGCACAATCGGTTGCGAGAGGATTTAGAGACAGGGGGCATGACCTACAAACTGCGATTGATGTTGGTTTGAGAGTCGGTTTGGCAATCCTTACAGAAGCTGTTTTGGTTGCGCCACTCGAAGGTATTTCTGAAGTTCGCCTATTGAACAATCTTGACGGTTCACAATTTGTATCAGTTCACTTTGCTGGGCCGATTCGTGCAGCGGGTGGTACTGCGCAAGCGCTCGCAGTCCTAATCGCAGACATGATCAGACGCGATTTAAATGTCGGACATTACATACCAACTCAACCCGAAGTAGAACGAGTAAAGGAAGAGTTCGGATTGTATAGAGGAAACTTGCAATACCGACCTCCTCCGCACGAAATAGAAGAGATTGTCAAAGCATGCCCGATAATGATTAATGGTGAATCTACTGAAAGCATTGAATGTGCAGGATATGGCCGCGTTAGAAATATCGATGAGGCTAGAATTCGCGGGGGTGTTCTTCTCGTAATCGGAGAAGGAATGTGTTTGAAGGCCCCGAAAATTCAGAAACACACTGAAAGAATGAAAATTCCAGGGTGGGAATTCATTTCCAAATTTGCCAGCAGAGGAAAAGAAGATGATGGAGCAGATTCCGCTGACAAATTCAAATCAAGAAAAGTCGCCCCGATAACTAAATTCATGAATGATATTATCGCTGGAAGGCCAGTATTTGGCGCTCCATTACAACCGGGGGGATTCCGCCTTAGATATGGTCGCAGTCGCCCATCCGGACTTGCTGCAGCATCGGCTAATACGGCATCTATGTTGGCAATGGACGATTTCATCACCATAGGCACACAAATGAAAATTGAGCGCCCTGGAAAGGCTTGTGCAATTACCCCATCAGACGACACAGATGGGCCTTGGGTAGTATTGCGAGATGGACGATTTTTACGACTTGATGATGCAAAATCTTACCGAGCAATTAGCGAAAAAGTTTCGATGGTTTGGGATAATGGGGAATTGGTTATCGGATACGGAGAATTCATGGAGAATAACAAAAAATTGGTTCCGGCGGGGTATTGTGTTGATTGGTGGGCAAGTGACTTAATTGAAGAATTATCCACTCAAAAAGCAATAGATGATTTTATTGAATTATCCAATTTAAACAAATCGAAGTTACCCGATGGGATTCCTGGGATACACCCAGAGGATAGTGAAGATGAACATGCACAATTCCATATTCGCAGAAATTGGCATAGTGCGCTTACAAAATTACAGCCTAATTGGGATGAAGCAAGAGACCTTGCCATTCGTTTCAAAACATCAATGCCCCCTCCTCATAATCCATGGTTCTTGGACCTGCCAATCGAATGGGTTCCAGCACTGATCAACATGATTGAAGAATCAATTATTGAGCCATTCGGAACAACAAAAGTTAGTACTGTGGAATCTGAAAACTCATTGAATGCAATGCCGTTACCAGAATCAAGACAACTCAGAATAATTGGTGGCATCAAAGGATGGGATGCAAAAAAGATGGATATATTACAACCAGAGGTTTTGCCAGACTTTGATTCTGAAACAATACCAGGGCCTGAAGTAAAACTTGAATCACCAATATTTGCCGATGAAATGCCTGAAGGATGGGCATATATTCAGCATGGCTTTGCGAAAGCGAGTATGATGGTTCTAGGGCTTCCTCACCATCATGATGGTGAAGACCTCGTAATAACAACTGGTTGGCCAGCAATGCTGGAAGGTTTTGGATTTTCTAGTGATGGTGAATCACCATTGCGCATCAAAGATGCCAAAAATCGCTTTGTGCAACGTATTGCCGAGTTAAGAGATGCACATACTGTTCTAGTGGGTGAAAGAGCGAGACAAAAAAAGTTAGCGCAAGAAAAAGCAATGGTTCGAATCGCCACTGAAACAGATGCAAGACAACGAGGGCTTGGCATTAGTGAGACCGACAGTGTTGGAAAAGAGGCTTCAGACAAAGTGATTGACGATGGGCCTGATGACCCTAAGGGATATTTAGCAGCGCAAATTCACGAAGATGACCATGCAGTTGATGGAATCTTGATCGAGATTAGAAAACTTTCAGATTTGAGATGGGAGCATAGCGCTCCGACTCGAATCGGTTGCAGAATGGGCCGGCCAGAGAAGGCTGCGCCCCGTGTTATGAATCCACGAACACATACATTATTCCCGATTGAATTGCATGGAGGTAATCAAAGACTACTGGCAAATGCGATTGAAAAAGAAACAATAAGTGTACAAATGGGTAAACGAACTTGTACAAAATGTGGAAAAATATCTCCAATGGTGATATGTCATCATCGGATACTCAACCAAGATGGGCAGGAAGAAGCGGGGTTGACTTGTAGTGGAAGAACTTTGATGAAGGCTCCTACTAACAAAAAGAAGCGCAGACGAGGAGAGGTCCAAAACGTCAATCTTACAACTCTGATTGAAGATGCTAGGATTAAATTGGGTTTGGATAGAATTCCAAGACAAATCAAATGCATGAAGAAAATTGCCAGTAGAGATCAAACCCCTGAGGCGATTGAAAAAGGAATATTGCGCGCTAAATATAATTTACCTGTTTTCCGTGATGGTACCATTAGATACGATATGTCCGATGTTCCGATTACACATTTCACACCAAGAGAAGTTAGTGTCTCTTGGAAGACTTTGAAAGAATTAGGATATACTCATGATTGCCATGGCAAGGAATTAGTTGATGATGAGCAGATGTTGGAAATCTTTCCACAGGATTTCATCCTCGCAAAAAATGCTGGCGATTATTTTGTCAAAGCTACTAAATTCATCGATGAAGTATTGACTCGCCACTACAAAATGGAGCCGTTTTACAATGTGGAAACCCCTGCTGATTTAGTTGGCCAACTAATCTGCGCTTTAGCGCCTCACACATCCGGTGGAGTACTATCTAGAATTATTGGATGGACCGATTGTTCCGGAGGTTATGCCCACCCACTTTTCCATGCAGCAAAACGAAGAAATTGTGATGGTGATGAGGATGCAATTATGCTATTAATGGATGGTTTACTCAATTTTAGTAGAGAGATACTTCCTGCTAATCGAGGCGGTCTAATGGATGCGCCTTTGGTTCTAACCACTCGATTAAATCCAACTGAAGTTGACAAAGAGGCTTTGAACGTTGATTCTGGTTGGTTTTATGAACGCGATTTCTATGAAGCAACATTGAATCAACCACATCCAAAAACAATTTCTAACAGAATTGACTTTGTTGAGAGGAGATTAGGTACTGTAGCCGCAGTAAGGGGATATGGCTATACACATGGGTGTAATTCTATTGATGAAGGGCCTGCTCTATGCGCATACAAGACCCTTGATACCATGATAGACAAAATGAATGGGCAACTCAACCTTGGCCACAAATTGAGAGCAGTCAATGTAAGAACGGTTGCTTCCAGTGTTATACGTTCTCACTTTTTACCAGATTTAAGAGGAAACATGAATGCCTTTGCAAGGCAAAAGGTACGCTGTTTAAAATGCGCCCATTCATACCGAAGAATGCCTGTCGCAGGCAAATGTATTCAGAAGAAGAAGGCTACTGGCAGAGGGCTATCTGCAATTGGCGTAATGAAATCAGAAGGTGACCAATGTGGTGGAAAATTAGCCCTGACAGTATCTGAGGGTGCTGTAAGAAAATACATCAAAGTCACAAAGCACGTTATTGAAACATATGGTGTTGATAGTTATACCAAACAAAATGTTGAGTGGCTATCAGATAGTACGGATTCATTATTCAAAAACGATCGTGCAAAACAGATGTCGTTAGCAGACTTCCTTTAATTTCAATTGATTATTGGTGCACGCCACGGGTCATCATCTTCAGGGAAATCATCATTCTCAGGCATACCGGCATCATTGGCTACAAATGGATTCTTCTTCATTTCTGGTGCTTTAGGGTATTGTTTTGGGGCTATTTTAGCAATTTGTTTCTTGACAATCGGTTCTAAGAATGCCAATGCTATCAGCCCGATTGAAAGCAATATATGGCCCTCAATGCGTAGGTTCTCAAACGGCTTAATATACAGATTTTGTTCGGTGAGAATACCTTCATCCATCGTGGTATTGATGATATATGAGCCTGGACTTAATTCTCCTTGCCATCCCTGTTCTTGACCGACAATACCTTGCCAATTTGCAATTACCTGCCCATTCAAATCTGATATTTTCCATGATGCATTTCCAGAATCAGAACTTATTGTGAAGAACTGCACAGAAAATACCGCTGAGATTTCTTTGTCCAAGCCAAATACGCTGGATATCTCAATTGTCCTATCTTCTGTGGAATGCTGTTGATCGTTGATTTCATGCTTCGCCTCTCCACCAGCAACACTGTACCAAGCCCCATTTATTATCGCCAATGCGACAAGCCACATCAATGGATTGAACTTTCCTGATTGGGCCATTAAAATCTCCTGCGGTCCTATCGTTTTTCAAAATGATGCAATAATGTTCAATCTAACTGCTGTTCTAACCCCAACATTTGAACTACTCTCGCCATCCATTGCAATTTTTCTAATTTTCTACTGACTTCAGTTCTACCCGACCATTGGCCAACTCGAGATAGAGTAAATCCGGCCAAGTACACATCTTCAAAATTCACACCTAAGGAATGCGCCATACACAGCGCTCTATCACCATCAGTAAATCCACCCCAATTGTGCATTCCATGGAAAATATGCGGTGTTTGATGACTTAATATCAATGAAGGTGGATTAGTAAAATGAGACCATGATTCAATACAGTCATTCCAAGCATCCAAGTTATCTCCATGTGCATGTGCAACAATTATGGCTCCATTTTTTGCTGCCCGTTCAAGGTGTGGCGTACCATCAAAATCACTGACAATACAGGCTAATTCTGCAGCAATAGGTAATGCACCAACCGCTCCGTCAGCGGCAACGAAAACCACTCCTTCTCCAACCATTTGCTCAAGTTCACCGGCTTCTACTGCCGCGCCTACAAAAATTACTGCATTGGCTTTTAGCAATTTGATTTGCAGTTCGCCTAGCGTCTGATTTCTTTCAGCGGTATTCCATTTACTAACGCCAAAGGGGTCACTATTATCAAATGCTAGTTGCAATGTTTTTGCGCTGTCAATATCGGCCTGTAATCCCCAACCAAAATGAGCCCGTACATCGTCTTGTATTGCAATGAGCGGGTTGTCTTCTACACCGCTCATGGCAAGGTGAGAAGGCTGACCTTCAAGAATACACCTTCTCTTATTGAAGTTCATATGCTGTCGCCCCCCATGGAGCCTCATGCCAGTGCCAACATCTCCTCCGGATATCTCGGATGAGGTTACTTTTGCGCGCTATCCATTCTTACCTCAGGCTGCGGCATGGATTAGACAAATGGCAATTGACCATCAGATTGACTTAGATGAATTGCTTGACGGAGTATGGATGGAAAAAGCAAGGCAAAGAGCAAGAATTAGATTAGTTGATTCAATCAATTCCAGTGAGGGCGTAGAAGTTATTGGTGGTGATATTCATACCGAAGAGGGGAGAATCATTGAAGCGTTTTCATTCTATTATGCACGGTTAGTAGTTTGTGCTAGTGAAGATGAACGGTTGATTGCGCGCTGGGCACAGGCGGAAGCAGCGCGGGCTGAACAACTATTGATCAAGGATAAATCCTCAATAGACATCATAGCGCGAACATATATCTCACAGATTAAGTTCGAAGAAAACCACGGCCTAAACAATCCGATGATGGTCAATGCAAGTGGTGGATTAAGGGATATGCGAAAATCTAGTTCCGGCCCATTGTGGAAGATTGGGTTGTCGGATTTTATCGAAATATGTCCGAAAATCACTGGTTCTAGATGGAGATTGCCGAATTGTGACATCAAGGATGGTTGGATTACCCTATACGAAGAAAATCAATATGGGTCTTCGGCTAAACTAGCTCGCTTACTAAGAGAGAGAATCAAACGAGGGGTTGAGGCTGAGGCATTGGAAAAAATGCAGGATGTTACAACCGACTTGGCGATAAGATTGGCAGAACCGGTTGGAATGTTACGAAACTTGATGGCCAGCAAAACAAGTGAGGCCATTGCATTGGTTGGTGCTGAAGAAAGTGAATGGCCGCCTTGTATGAGAAAAATTGTGGGTGATTTATCCAATGGGGTAAATGTAAACCACTTTGGCAGATTATTTCTCGCATCTATCTCGGCCACAATCGGATTACCAACCGAATCAACTGTTAATTTCTTCCGCGGCGCGCCCGACTTTAGTGAAAGCACTACCAATTATCAGGTATCTCATGTCTATGAGCACGCATATACTCCGGCAGGTTGTGCTAAATTGAAAGTCAACCACAATTGCCCTGTATTGCCAGGTGATGATAGATTGTGTGACCAACCGTGGTTGGACCATCCTCTCAAATATATCAGAGCAACTCAACGTTGGAATGCAAAAAATAAGGCAGCAGAAATTGCAAGTGGTGTTCCACAAAACAATACAGAAGATGATAAGCCACTGGAAAATGAAAGTCCAGATAGTGCTGAAAAAGTTTGATTGGCGTCATTATTTCAGTGAAAAAGGGTTATTTCATTATAGCAATCGCGCGAAGGTTTGAATTGGATGAGGAAATAGGCACTACTAGCCACAGGTGAATTGCCATGACTCGAACCTTAGTATTGACAGTTGACCGAGATAACGATCTCGGAAATAAAACTTCGATAAGAGGTCCGGTAATTGGCCGTCGCCAAGTATTGACTGCAGCATTGAAGTTAGGAATTGCAGACCCTGAAGAAAGCGATACCAACGCTATTCTCGGGGCATTGAGACAGCACGATACTCTAAAGGAAGCCAACTCAGAAGATGACGAGGTTGAAGTGGCGATATTAACCGGTGATGAAAAGGTTGGAATGCGCTCTGATAGAGCGATTGCAGCCCAATTAGAGGAAGTGGTAGCCGCATTCCAACCAGATGAAGCAATCTTGGTCACCGATGGTGCCGAAGACGAATCTGTTCTGCCAATTATTCAATCACAAGTGAGAATTAATCACGTTGAAAAGATAATTGTCAAGCAATCCAAGGGTATTGAAGGAACATATTACTACATTGTTAAGGCTCTTGAAGACCCTAAGTGGAGGGCAAAAATTATGATTCCATTCGGCCTTACTTTAGCAATTGTTGGCCTCGGAATAATGCTTCCAAATTCTATTGGTGGCTTTGTAATAGGCGCATTACCTCTAGCGATTGGATTGTATATCTTCAGCAAGGGTGCTGGAATTGAGTCATCAGTAAACAAAGTAATTCAAGAAATGAGAGAAAATGCAGATGCTGCGATGTTATCAACATTACTTTGGTTTTCAACTCTATTTAGCGCAATATTTGCCGTTGCAGAAGGATGGCGGCAGTATACTGAAGGTATCACTGAAGCGACAAAAAATTCAATTCTTTGGCTTGAAGTAATACATGCCTCACTCGCTTGGATAATCGTTGCATTCCTAACCTCTACTGCTGGATTTATGCTATTGAGATTGAAAAGAGGTTCATTCTCTGGAAGACTGGTCGTTCTTGGTATGTTTGGTATGGTAGTATATTCATTCGTTGATGTTGGATTGACAATTTCCATCGATGTCTTAGGAAATTCAAATGCAACAGGTTATGAATTAGGATTATTCAATATTGTAAGCGATTTGTCTACACCGATAATGTGGATTGCGTTATTGTGGATTACGATGACCATCGTTCGTGCCTTACAATCAAAACAAGCGCAGTCAGACCGATATTGGGGCATCTGAAAAAATTATTTAATCAAATAATGAACTTCGGCATATGCCTTGCCATTGTGTTATGCCCTACAACGCCAACTAATATTCCATCATCATCTGTTACTGCGATTTGATTGATATCGTGTGCTAACATCAAAGCTCCAGCCTTGAGTAGAGGAGTTCCTGCTCTAACGGTCATCGGAGGCACATTTACCAATTGTTGTGCAGGTACTGCGTGCATCCATGCAACTGAACGATTAACTGTTTTTCGTGCGATTAATTTTAGAATATCAACAGCGTGAATTCGCCCCATTGGAACTCCATCTTCATTGATAATGAATACATGGTCCCAGTTGTTTTGGGTTAATTGTTCAAGGACTTCAGCCACTGAATCCATCGAGTAAATTGTGTGGGCTTCATTCATAGTTTCACCGCAAGAAATGGAACGCGCATACATAGACCGCTCCTTTGCCGTCATCTTTGAAATCACTTCACGTGTGAACCGCCTTGTTGCTGTTGGCTTCATCATTATACCACCTATTGAGCGCCGGCGCTCGCGCTTCCGCTTAAAGGCCTTCGGCGACTTGATAATTTCCAAATCGTGTTAACGAGTTCCCGAATACCGGCGAATTGGTTTTGCACAATATAGGTCAAGACTGAAAGGTAATGCAATGCTACGAGTTGATATGAGTGCAATAACAGCGACTGAGTTGACCGCATTGGCATCCCTTTCAGGGTACGAACAAATGTTGCAAATCGACCAACTTGCAAGGCAATATGGAATCGAAGGGAGTGAGGTTCAACAGCAACTTGCAGCGCTATCTGTACAAGGTACTAACGAAGCGCCGACCGGCTACAACGCTGCTGGCGAATATGACCCATCTGCAGGACGAAGTACAGTTTCACAGAATCAGAAAGTAGACCCATTTGATTCTGAATTCTCGCAGCCACCTACAGTAGCATCAGCAAAACTCATTGACAAAAGTAATCTTCACTATGAATACGACCCTACCGAAGGAGCAAAACATCGCCGAGCGCAAGTTGACCAAGCAATTCTATGCCCGGCTTGTGGAGTTAGACTGGGTATTCCTTCAACACGACCTATCAAGGTGACTTGCCCACAGTGTTTGCACGAAGAAACCTTTACTGCTTAAGCGATAATTATTGAAAGAGGAGTTGCACCCCGCTAATTATGGGCGAATCATCTCCAAGACTTTGGCCTTACTCCGCAGCTTCTTCTCCAGTCTCTCTGCCAAATAATTCAATCCTATTTACTCAGAATAATGTTATTGATTTAGCCTGTACGGTAAGTGAAATAGATACTACTATCACTTTAGAAGGTGCAGAATTACAGAAATACCTTTCTTGCTATGCGAGTGATTCTGCAAATATTGAGCAGTTGATCGAAGAGCATAATGCTCCAGCAATGAGTGAGAGAAGACCATTTTTGCTGTTGGGGGAATTAGCAAATCCATACCGATTACAAGACATTAACATCGGCGTATTGCCAATTTTCACCATCCGCCTTGAAGGGTTATGCCGCACTTATGCAGATGCCCTAGACAATCGCGACATAATCCCAGGAGTGCATCATGTGACCTTGGCAAGGAGTAAAGGTTGGTGGGAATCCTCTCACATTGCAATGGCTACAGTACCACAAATGAAAGCGATGGTCGCTTGGCTTGAGAATGGACATAGAGGTAGATGGAAGCCGGTAAAACCTGCAGAAGGTTCAATCAGTTTGCATATTGGTCAGCCATTTGAATGTCCAACAAAAGAGATGGTAGTTTACGATGGAGTAATAGAAAACGTTAGCCACGAAATGCCACCAGCAACTGGCCCATCAATTGAATTGAGTAAAGTCATGGTTCCTGTTCACGCCGCCTATGGCTGTTATGACCACCGCGGTAGACTTGCTCGTACCGCTCATTACCAACAGCGTGATTTCCATGAAAATTTGTTCCGTAAGGG
>DUCL01000232.1:8968-11160 GCA_012959845.1 Candidatus Poseidoniales archaeon | reverse complement strand
AAAGAACATCTGATGGGAATGAATCCTGATCAGAGTAAATTCCTTGGCCACTCTGTCGGATTGCAATTGGATGAAACTCCAGTAGTTGCAGAAGTATTTGATAGGCCATTGCCAATAGGTGGCACTATGGCAATAGAGCCAAAATTAGTATATTTGGATGGAAGTATTGGTAGTGAAGATACTTGGGTAAGAGATGAAGGTGGAATGCGACCTCTTACTGCTGATAGAGCAATTCCATGGATAACGGAGTGGTAATAATGGGTCAAACACTAGAAAATGATGAATTTACAGAGAAGCAACAAGATTGGGATGAGGCGGATGTTGGTAAGCGCATCATCAAGCGGGTAACGAGTAATGGAACATATTTGAATGAATTAATTGTACAGGTCTTCTGTCAATTTTGCGGAGCAGAATTCATCGGCCCAAGTAGAGAGGCTGGCGGTTTTCTTGGAGGTCACGAATGTCTCCACTCTTGGGAAATTGCTCAAGAAATGAACCGTGAAGACGGACTCACCGAATGATTCACTGAAAAGGGTCAATGTGTACGATTTGGTCAACATCGATTCTCTTCAATCCTGCTTCACGGGCATTATGTGCTGCCTTAGCCAGCACATTTCTCATCCAACCCAAAGACATTAATGTCTTCATTTGATTGATTGACTCAATGAATTGAACCGGGTTTCCTCCAAGTTGAGCGTGTTTTCTTATTTTTGCTTCTAAATCTTCAACAACCATGTAATATGTGTCTATCAATTCATCTAATGCATCGTTAGTAACAGGCATTTTTGCGTGTGTTTTGGCTAATGACATCAATGAAGAATGAGTAAGAACACCTCCGCCCTGTGAAATTGTAAAATCTTCTGTTTCCACATCCGGAGTAATCACAATAGTGTTTGAATTATTTTCGTCAAGACCTAGTCCCGATACCGCAACTTCCAGATGGCGCGGTTTTATCGTTGCAACTCGGTCTCTTTCTGCTGCAGCCTCTGCGTGTTTAATCAAAACGGAGAGATGTGTTTCAACCTGTTCAATACCTGCCTGAACAGCCGCTGAACCAACCGACTCAATATCTCCTAGTTGCTCTATCATCAACTCCCGAGTTCTATTGTAATTCAAACGGGTGCGTTTAGGGTCATCTAATGTTTTTCTCAGAGGGTCCTGAGCCAATGTTTCTGTTTCCATCAAAGGAACGATACGGGCGATTTCATCGCAGGAAAGCTGAACTAAAGTCTGCTTGACATCACCGGATAAACGCATGTCGGTGAAATTACTTGCAACAGCACCAATGTGCCCCGATGAGTATGGCTTGACTGGCATAGTGGGCTGTCCACATAGGTAAGCCTTGAACAATGTGGTTATTATCGTTGGATTTTAACCTTGAAAGGCAGAAAACAGCAGAGAAAATGCTTTTCAATTGTTGAAATAGTGTCGCATTCAATAATCTATCAAGAAGAAGGGTTTTGATAAGAGCGACCCTTCGCCTTGACCTGTCGGGGGAGATGTTATGGCAAAGAAGGACACATATCTTGCACTATTACGCCGTGGAATTGATAATACCACAGCGCAGACATTAGCCGATTCAGGGTTGAAAATTGGCGATTTGAAAAAAATCGACAAAGATATGCTGGTAGAGAATTATGGTCTTAAAGTTGACATTGCTCAAGGTGTAATTGAAATCATCACCGCAGGTCACACATCGCACGGTGCAGAAAGATACCTTTCCAAGGTTCTTGCACCGGAGAGAAAACAAGAATCAAAGATTGAAGAGATAAAATTCAAGCGTGAGAGAAAAGACGTTCTTACCGAATTAGCCGAACAAAAAGAGCGCTTGAAAATTGCTAAAGTTGAAGCATTTAGGGCTCAAAAATTGGTAATGAATCGCCTTGGAAAGACAGTTGAATTAATCGTAAAGTTAGAGAACAACTTGTATGATGAAGATAAGAAAGACCAGAAAGTCAAAATCCGTGACCAATTGGAAACAAGAGGTTTAGAGGCTGCAAGAGATCATGAAATGCTTGAGTTGGAAGGAACTCCTCAAGACATCGTTGATTTCCGCCGTAAACATGTTCCAGGTTTAATTTTCCACGCATGCCCTGAATGTGGTGATGAAATGGACCCTCGTCAAGCAAGAGACCCAGACCGAATGGAAGAATGGGCATTAATCTGTTGGGAATGTGAAACAAGTTTCGTTC
>DUCL01000232.1:0-8954 GCA_012959845.1 Candidatus Poseidoniales archaeon | reverse complement strand
AGCCGGAATCGTAGAGGATAGACTTGTCAATGGTTCACGAATCGTCATCGATGAAGAAGCAGGGCCTCGCAACCCAGTTCCTCCAAAGCCAGCATCCTTGGACTTTAGTACTGTTAATCAAATGATTCAGAAAGATTTGGAAGAAACAGGCGCAACTGCAGATGAAGTTTCTAAGGCAGTTGAAGAGAGTGACCTAGTTGGTGGATTGATGGAAATCAATGATTGGATTGACCAGAAACTCGATGCCAAGGAGTACATCCAAGCCCAAGAAGACCGCGAAGATTTCATTCTAAGAACAGGTGCAGGCGCAACCAAGTTCAACAAGTGGATGAAGAAGGCAGGTTTGTTCTTCAATAAGCAAACTGGACGCTGGACTCGCCATAAGGATGTCCGTTGAGGTGGATTTATGTCCGCAGGGACAGTATCAGCCGAAGTGGGTTTTGACACACTTGATTATGAAGGAGCGCCGGTAATTAGATTCTTACGCGGGATTCAGTTAATCGGCCAAACACCATACCTTGAAGGAAAAACTTTGGTTGAACATGCCATTGAGGCAGGAGTTGAGGTTCCGACAAATTGTAAATCGGGAACTTGCGGGTCATGCATGGTTACACTATTGATGGGAGATGTACCATTGCCATCTCCTCTCCCACCCGGTTTAGATGATTTCTTAGTTGATGAAGGAGCAAGATTAGGTTGTATTGGATTGCCAAAAGGTGATGTTGATATTGATTTGAGACCGCCGATTTGAGGTGAAATAATGTTTGAGCAATGGGGAATTGAAGAATGGATAATGCTTCCTTTCTTATTGGTTGCCGTTGCGATAATCATCTGGTTTTTGAGGAGAAAAATCCTGCGTAAGTTTGAGGAAATAGAATTAAGGCAACAATTCGAAGCACGTAGGAAAAGGCAACAACGCCTACTTTTGGAATCTGAATAATCCAAATATAATTATAATGAATCGCCTAACATCAAAAAATTCTTTCATCGCATTGCAAATGATATTGCACAAAATTGCAATAATGTTCTTGATATACTTGAGCCACCTAGCCTTGTTTGAGGGATAATGAACATGGGAAACATGATTGGAAAACCGGCTCCTGAGTGGAAAACAAATGCATGCGTAAATGGTGAAAACAAAGTAGTCTCATCAAATGACTATGTAGGTAAGTGGCATCTAATTTATTGGTACCCACTTGATTTCACCTTTATCTGCCCAACAGAAATTGTTGGATTTGAAGCTCTAAAAGATGACTTTGCTGATGATGGAATTGAAATAATTGGCTGTTCTACAGATTCATACTTTTCACACTCTGCATGGTTTGGCGACAAGGAGATATTTCCACAAGGAGTTTCTCACACAGTTCTAGCAGATACTACACACCAAGTAACAAATGGTTTTGGAATGATGAACGACGCTTTAGGTGTCGGATTCCGTGGCTGTGTATTGGTTGATGATGAAGGTAAAGTTCAGATGTGGTCCATCAACAATATGGATGCTGGGCGCTCACCTGCAGAGGTACTACGTACCTGTCAAGCAACAATGGTTGGCGGTCTATGTGGTGCAAACTGGAAGAAAGGCGACTCATTCGCCGCTTGAGTAAGAAATCCTCTCCGACAACTTGGTGATTTATTGACCGAATTAGAAATACTCGGCAGAAACGACTGGGAAGAGTTTCTTACTTCTCCACTTTCAGTATTGATGCTCGGCAAAAATGGCTGTGCTGCTTGTGAACAATGGACTTCTGAATTGCAGGAATGGTTTGATTCAGGGGAATCTCCAGATGGTGTGAGGTTCGGAAAGTTAATTCTTGATACACCAGGACTTGGACGTTTCAAAATCGCTCACCCATGGGTGTCAGAAGTCGATGTCCTTCCATTTAATGCGATTTATGTTGATGGTGAAAGGGTCAAGGAGTGGGCAGGCGGAAATCTATTGCGCCTAACAAATCGTCTGAATCGGTATATTTGAAACGAATATACAATAACATTAGGTCGTGATCTCATTCTTGGTCAATCTGTATTGATTTCCGCCTTATTCGCAGGGCTTGTGGCTACAATGGTCACAGTGGCAATAGAGAAGTGGGGCGGATTAACCGGAGGGATATTGGGAACTATTCCTTCAACAATTGTACCCGCTGCTGCTGGAATGTATATGGTTGGAGGCGAGATTGCTCTAGTTAAGAGCATGGCAATAATCCCTCTTGGTATGCTTGTCAATGGCATTTTTTTGACAGTATGGATAATTGTTCCACCCCGTTTATCACAAAGAGCAAACCCTCTTCTAATAACAACGATTTCAGCATTATTTATTTGGACGCTCAGTGCAATCATATTGTTAAAAATTGCAAATATTGCATTGGATAATGACCTCTCTCCAGGCACTTTAGGGTTGATTGGGTTGCTGATGCTGCTATTCCTATCTATTATCATCAACTGGAGAGCAACTGAAACTCCGAAAGGAAAGCACCCTGTTTCACTTATTGTCTTAGTATGTAGAGGATTAGCCGCAGCAATTGCAATTGCAATTGCAGTTTGGCTATCCAGCCAAGGCCAACCACTTGTGGCCGGTATTGCAGCAGTATTTCCGGCGATTTTCTTAACCAGCATGGTTGCATTGTGGATGGCTCAAGGCCCAACAGTTCCGAGAGGTGCAGCAGGACCGATGATGTTAGGGGGAGTAAGTGTTGCTGTATATGCAATAGTTAGTATCTGGGCATTACCACAATACGGGGTCCTATTTGGTTCTGCGATTTCATGGATTATTGCAGTAATAGGTTGGTCGATACCAGCATATGTTGTACTTAGTAAACGAGATACTTCTATCGGTTCAAAATCCTAGTCCAGCGTTCGCTAGCAGGAACACCCACAATTGTAAATTGTACAAAAGTAACTCCCTTTACTTCACAAATTTTCTTGCGCAACGAATCTAAATCCAATAAGCAACAAGGACAGTGCGGCCGTGATGGTTTTATTGTGAGATTTGTTTCTCCATCTTCAGCGACATCAATCGCTTGAACAATATCTGATTTGGTCAATGGAACTGATTGATGAGGATCTTTCCAATCGGATAATAAACGAACAACACGGCGTTTTAGAGCCTCATGTTTTCGCTTAGACATTATTGCACCTATCCTTCTATTTGTGAATTAATTTCTTCTAAACTAAGTTCGGCGAGTCGGCCTTCAGCAGCATCTAATTCGCTTTGACAAACCTTCAACAGTGCTGCCCCTTCTTCAAACATCGCCAATGTTTCATCAAGACCCTTTCCTCCTTTTTCTAATTCAGAAACAATAGTTTCCAATCTAGATACCGCTTCGTTATAACTTATTTTTTCATTCATTTTTCATCATCCTCAATTATTTTTGTAATGTCAGCAAAGGCTGAACCATCTGCAAAAGTCATGGTAATTTCTTGGCCTGAAGTAATATTTTTCACACTACTTAGAATCTCTCCATCCGTTGTTTGCGCCATTGAATAACCTCTTTCAAGCACGCGTTTAGGATGAGATGATTGTAAGATTGTCTCTATTCGAACCAATCGTGATTTTTCGCTGGAAAGCATTTGTTGGGACGAACTATTGATACGCATTTTCAGACCATTCAATTTGTCTTTTGCTTTTGATAATCCGGCCAAGGGGGCTAGGCGCAACCTCGCAGTTAACGAAATCAGGTGTTGACGAGATTCGCCAAATCTTCGCAATACAGAATTTTCAAGTCTTCCTTCAATTTCATCAAACCACATTAAGATGCTATTCTTTTCCGGTACACACCTTTCAATTGCATTAGACGGCGTTGAGGCACGAATATCAGCGACCAAATCTGAAACTAAAATATCCGATTCATGACCGATAGCAGAAATCACTGGAACAGGGCTGGCAATGATAGCACGAGCCACCGCTTCTAGATTGAATGTCCATAGGTCTTCAGCAGAACCGCCACCGCGGGCGACAATTATCAAATCAACAACAGGGCGTTGTAACTTCTTTGCAATTTCAGGCTTACTCATTTCCCTTGCCGCGGCCAATGCTTGACAAATATTGGAAGCGGAACCATCTCCTTGAACGGTGACTCCAATAATCGTACGTCTAAGGCCAGGCCAGCGATTTTCTATCAATCGCTGCATATCCGATAATGCGGCCGAGCCAGCGCCTGTGATGATGGCAATATGTTTTGGAATCTGCGGAATTTGTAGACGCGGCCTATCGAGCGAGCCATCATCCCGAAGAGCCGAAATTAATTTCCTTCGAGTTTCTTCCAAGGCCCCAATAGTGCTAACCGGCTCTATTTTTTCAACGGATAATGTCATGCTCCCTCTTGGTGCATAGACATCAATGCTAGCGATGATAACCACTTCACTTCCATCCTTTATTGAACCATCAATATGACATCTATTTTTCCAAATAGCACAACTCATTTGTCCTTGGTCATCTCTTAAGTCAAAATAGGTATGCCCAGAACGAGCAACTTTCATACCACTTACTTCCCCTTTCAAGACTTGATGCTGAAACAAAGGGTCTCTTTTCAAAGTAGATTTTACTAGGGCAACAAATTGACCTATGGGGATAGGACCTGTAGTGACCTCAGCACCCCTTGACATATTAGTGACAACCGGTCAACGGTTCATCAACTATCGCTTGATGAATTATTCATTTTTTGGCGAAGTTATTCAACCAACCACGGCGCCAAAACATCACCAGCATAGAAACAGCGAAAATGGTCATCATACTGATAATGCCCCAAAATCCACCAACCATATCTAGAGGTAAATCCTCATTGTTCATGCCGAAAATTCCAGCGATTAATGTCAATGGAAGCATGATAGCACCGATAATGGTTAGTGTCGTCATCACTTCAGTTAATTGCGCATTTGATTTTGATAATTCCATTGAGATGTTGGAGAGATAGGTATCTCTTGTTGATGTTGCACCAGCGGAATAGTTGTTGGCTCTCTTGACCAATGCAGTACAAAGTTGGTTCAAATCGGAGAAATAGACGGTAACTCCAGAAGAGATCAATTTCAATTTTTGGTTCAACATTCTCAATGTGACGGCGTGGAGGGATTCAATCGACTTGCTCGCTTCACGAAGATGTCTCTTCAAATCGTGTAAACCTTCGAGCAAGTTATCGTATTTTTCTTCAGGGTCAAATACGCAGAATTCTAATTCATCAAGAGTTTTTGAATAGCGCCCAAGAATTGGTTGCCAGTCATCTGCAATAGCATCTAGCATTTCATACAACAAGAAATCTATTCCAAGAGCGAGTTCATCATCTTCTGCTTCCTTGAATCTACGACGGAATTTCATTAGAGCAGGAATACTTGTATGACGCACAGTGATAATCAAATCATCACTTAGGAAAATTGCAACCGGTTCAGTGTCTAGTTGATTATCAGCATCACGTGCATTGACAACAACGAAGCGGTGGTTGCTAAATTTCATTGCAGTAGTATCGGCATGGCCAAAAATATCCTCAACAGCGAGTTCATCAAATTCCATTACATTGAGCAAGAAATTCTTCACAGAATCATCCGGCCTCTTGATATCTAACCAAGATAATCCCTTGCCTTTGATAGCATCAGCTACCGTATCAAGGGTGAAGGCTTCAGTATCAATGATACCGGAAGCCGTCTGTAAACGCAACTCGGCCATGAATCTGCGGTGCCGCGCCTCTCTTCTAAGAGTTGCGAGGGCAGTCAAATCACTCTTCTTCACCAAAAGAAGTCAAATCACTGGCTAATTTAAGCCAGTCTTCGAATTCTAATTCTTCCGGTCTTGCATCCATTATCTCATCTTCAACAATAGCAGAATATGCTTCTTTCCATCTAGTGGAATGCCATTTAGGAATCCGATTAAGCCTTTTTGGAACCCGCTTTAGAGTTGAACGCATTTTTTTCCTTCTCTCTGCAAATGCAGTATGTATTAGCAAACGTACAAGTCGTTTGTCACATGGTAATTCTTCTTGTTGAGGGGTCATGTGCACATAGCGCGAATGGACTTTTGGATTTGGGCTGAAATTATGCGGTGCAACTTTGTCTTCAATCTCACTATTCCAATCTAATAGTACAGTCATTCCAAGTGAGCCGACATCGGATTCATATTCCATCACCAATCTTTCAGCGAACTCTTCTTGAACTAACATTACGACATCAGAAAGTTCTTCTGTATGAGGGCTTCTTTGGTGGCGAGTTAGCAATTCAATCAACGGAGATGATATTTGAAAGGGAATATTTGCAACAACCTTACTCAAATCGGTGGGCCAATTAGAGGATAAGGCATCCCCTAAAATCAATTCCAATTGGCCAGATATTATCTCTGGTGCGAAAGCATCGTTTAAGTGTCCAACCGCGCCCTCATCAATTTCAATTGCAGTCAACTTACATCCGGTTTCAAGAAGTGCTTCAGTAAGCACACCAGGCCCAGGGCCTATCTCAAGAACATGGTCATTTGAATTGACTTCAGCAAGTTCAACAGCGCGAGCAATTAATTCATCAGAAATTAAGAAATGTTGTCCTAATGATTTGTCAATATCTTGCTTTGCGCGCAAAGAATCGACCAGCCAGCGGGCTCCCCTCATGCTTTCACCGGAAGCAAGAGGTCAATTAAGCGTGGTTCAATGCTTCGGTCTTCAATCTCCAAAATGAATCGTTTTGCTAGTAATTCAGCCGCATCGATGTTGCAGGATTGATTTAGTTCTTCCAAACTATTGAATCCTGAAGAGATTCTTCTTTCCTTTACCATTTGCATTGCCTTTTTATTGCCAACACCAGGAAGAAGTTCAAACGCATGTTGCTTAAGGGAAAGATTACCAGCGACATTGAAAAATGCTTCAATAAAGTGTTGCGAATTATCTTCAACAAATAATTGAACAACTAAAGGCATATCTTGACGAGCATAGTTGCTCATGAGGTCAAGTTTTGCTCCACCGACAAAAGCATCGACGTGGACTTTCTTAGATTGATCAAGCCCAATATAGATTCTATCAGTTGGATTCAAAGCCTCAATACCTTTCTTTGCTGAAAGTCGGCACATGAATAATTTCCCTTCGGTAATGGCTGTAATAATGTTGTCAACAGTATTATGTTCAATGACACGAGCCCAGTTTTCTTCTGCTATTGGAGAAATCCTTTGAGTGGTACTTCTTGAATCATGGTTTCTGCCACCTTGGCGACCTCCACCACGGTTGTCTCCTCTTTGGTTAGGGCGTTTTTGATTAGCACCTTGATTGTTATTTCCTCCACTATGCTGACGGTTTGACCGACTATCCTTTCGTGGGGCATCCTTCTTTGCTTGCACAGGCTTTGCCTTAGAGGTCGGTGGAATTACACTTCTTCCTTCCGCTGGACGAGAGATTGATGTTTTCGGTTCAGAACCGGTTTTACTCTTACGAGATGGAACCTTTGTCTGACGGTCACGATTCATGCCGCTCATTTCAACACCTCAAGGGGGGGGGTAAGTTTTCACTCAAATCCAATTTCTTGACGGACGATTTCTAAAATGGTAGAAATATCATTGTCATCTATGGTGATACGGCGGCTTGCAAGAACAGCCTTCACATCATCAGGGTACATTGGCATTAATTCTGCCAATTTAGCCGCAAGGGCTGGATGCTGAGATAGAATCTCAGTTTCAGTTAAAGCAACACGTAGAGATTCAAAGACCTCTGGAGTAGTTGGGTAGCCATTACGCTTAGTACTTGCAGCCCACTCAGCATGTTGCAGAGCAGCCTTTTGTTCGTAAGTTAATGCATTACGACGCTCTTGAGCGCTCAATAGCATATCACGCACAGTTGCGAAATCAATATATTTCTCTTCTTCAGCCATTAAAATCACTCAAGTGGGCGTAGGTGTTCAGGTCGTGCAATCACGGTCTTTTGCATGTTGCCGTCTTTAACAGCAACAATCCAAGCGACTCCTTGACGGTGTTGAATAAATCCAGTGCGGCCGTGGAAACGGCGGTGAGGCATACCCATTTGTTGACCGCCATCTAGGACGATTGCAACACGGTCACCTTCTTCGTATTGATGCATTACGCGGCTAATATTTAGTTTACTTCGCGCACTCTTTCGACGGCGTAGAATACTGCGTGTTCCTTGACGTGAACCCTTTGATCGCTTCATGTTGGTGACCTCCAAATATTCCAAACTTGCAATTACGCACCTTCGGAACACTTCGGCGACCTGCCTTCGCCATATAAGAACCGCGACGCGTAATATTGTTCAGAAAGGGGGATTGCTCGGCAATTAATTCTCAATCTGCATGAATATCTGCAACATCTAACCATACGACGTCGCATTTGGCTTTGATGAGTGAAGAAATGCTTGGCTGAGTTCTACCGCCATCGCCATGCACTGTCTCCTTGACATATGTTCCAGATTCACATCTAAGGGTGAACTCAACCTCTCTTTCACCATCTTCATCAATATCAATAACCACATCACTGGTTTCGTAAACGACTCTTCTTCTGATTAAATCAGCGCGTCTATGAGCAACACGTTCTGGAGTTCTTTGTGCCAGTTTAACACCTGCTAATTTGTTAACAACTTCACGAATAATTTCATTAGTTGGAAGTTCAAAATATGTTGGAGCAGGTGGTCCCGCTTGCATAATTCGTTCGATGAGGACTGCCTTTGTACCAGTCTTTGAAAGTTCCAATGAAGTTGCCAACTCAACTAATTCACCCTTCTTCATGGCAAGTAATTCCTCTTCGCTTGTAGCGACAGTTTCGGTTTCAATTACCGAAGGCAATGGTTTGGTATGGTCATCCTTTCTATCGCCACGACGATTCTTTCTGCGTTTGTTTCTCTTGCCTTTTCCTCTTTCTTGAACATCGACATGTGTTAGGTCAACAGGTGCGCATAGAACTGCAAACTCCTCTTCACTTAGAGGTAGTAGTTTGAAACGAATTGCATATGATTTTTCAGCCGGAGTTTCTTTGATACGTACTACTTCGCTTC
>DUCL01000231.1 GCA_012959845.1 Candidatus Poseidoniales archaeon | reverse complement strand
CAAATAATTTAGACTTCCTCTATCAAAGCAATTTGGCTTGACAGAACCTTCAGGTCTCTGGTGGGCGCAAACAAATACATGGCGCGAATATCCTACATCGCCCTCGGGCATTGAGAATCAACCCCACAGGTGCGCATCATCATTGCCGCTTTTCTGCTTCTCCACCTTTTCGTGTAAGCTGCTACGGCGCTTCATATCATCTCTTTCAAATGCTAGTAATTCGGAATCGTCAATATATGCAGGACGAGTATGCGCTACCAAAACAACCTGAACGATAACGTCTCGTGAAATATAGTGATTTTTTCCATCTTCTGCCAGTAATTCTATGCTTGATTTACCGCTTGATAATAAACGCCCTCTAATCCAGCCATCCTCACCATCAGCAAGTGCTCTTGCATCCATTAGAATCTCAACAAGATCATCTCTGCGTAGGCCATGGCGACGTTCCAATAGGCTTCCACTGTGTATTCCAACACTGGAATTAAGGTCTGGAGAGCCCATGCCCTCCCACAATGTTTTCGCCCAACCGGGTAAGTCAATGCTGTTTTTCTTCTTCGCCATGTTGTAGTTGATTAGGCGACGCTACTTGAACGCTCGCACTTGTAATAATTGTTTTTTTATTGGGCAAAAGGCCGTTTGAAATATATAATCGGGCGGCAATGTCCAATATTTACTGCATTTTTGGAGGAGTGCCTTCATCAAGGGTGGGCTACCGGCATGGATTGGAGGAATAGGCTTGAAGGTCTCATGGCGAACTTTATCGACGGTCCTTTTGGAGGACGAAGTTCTCGACAAAGCCTTCTCTCGGGCCAGAAAAGCAGCGGATAGAGTTGATGATTCTGACCGTGTATTTCGAGTGAGAAAACAAATGAATAGAATGGTTCAAACCGCTGCTGATGTAATATTCAATCAGTTTACAGATTTGGTAAATGCCTGGCCGAGCCTTGACCAATCGCCTCAATTTGATGTGGCGATGATAGATGCTTGCGTAGGATGTGATGATTATCGCCACCACCTCTCTATGTTACAATGGGGTGCAGAGAGAATTAATTCCATTGCCGCACAGAACTCCAAGAAAATTGTTCGCACTGCAAGAACTGAATTGATGCATGATGCTAGAAAGGAAGCATATGGTAGAATTAGTTCCATCTTGCGCCAAGTAGGTCCTTCTTTACTTTGGCTTAGTGAAGCGAGAGAAACACTGAAAAAGTTACCGACAATTTCCACAGCATTGCCATGTGTTGTGGTCTGTGGTGCGCCGAATGTCGGAAAATCAGCCTTTATCTCAGCATTGAGTTCTGGAAATATGGAAGTCAATCATTATCCATTTACCACCAAACAAATACACGTTGGTCACTTCTTCCATAGAAGACTTCAGCATCAACTGGTTGATACACCAGGTCTACTCGATAGGCCGATGATAAAGAGAAACGCCATCGAAAAGCAAGCGATAGCAGCATTGGAAAACATTGGTTCATTAGTTCTATTTTTACTTGATGAAAGTGAGCATTGTGGCACTCCAATGGAAGAACAAATGAACCTCCTCGAAGAGATAAAGGGATTATTACCTGAAACCGATTTACTGGTGGTAACATCAAAAGCAGATTTGTTAACCCCAAAGCCTGAAATGTGGGATGAAGTTATTGCCGCTGCGAAGCAATGGCACGATGAAGGAAGCGAAGGAGACCCACAATTACCACTTCTCTATGACCATCAAGGACGCCCAACAATGTCTGCTACAGAATTTGTTGGTATGGACGCAATGCGATTAGAAATCGTTAATCGAGTAAAGTCAGTTCGCGATACAGACCCATTGAGTCTGCCTGAAGGATGGTATCGTAGAGATCACGATATTGAAGAGCCAAAGTACAAGAAGACAAGAGATTGGAATCGTCGTGAGTAACTCACATTTGTTCAATCGGGATAATACCTACACCCTGCATCCCTGTTTTCAATAAGTTTCTTGCAACTTCTGAAACTTGAAGGTAGAACGGGTTTGGAACGCCTTCGACCAGAATATGACAATCTCTGTAAAAACCATTGTATGCATTTGCCAAATCAAGTAATTGTGTGGCGAATAAATGCGGCTTTCTCATATTGACTGCTTTGCCAAGTACATCGTTATGTCGCGCGATTGTTCTTAGAAGTTCAACCATTCCAATCGGCATCTCTTGATTTGAATAATCGATGTTAGATGCTATAATTGAATCAACATCAGCACCAGCTTCAATACAGCGCTTCATCACTGAATGCGCCCTAGTATGGCTGTACATGATGAATGGTGCAGAGCCTGCTTCAAATGCCAGTGCTTCTTCCCAACGGAAAATGAATCCCTTGTCTGGACTAACCTTGATGATATTGAAGCGAACCGCAGAAACACCTACTGCTTCTGCAATTGCTAATACTTGCTCTTCAGGATAATCTGGGCGAAGTTCTCTAACAATAGTTGCGGCTTGTGCTTGTGCTTCTTCGAGTAAATCATCCATGAATACGACGTTTCCTTTTCGCGTTGACATCTTACCTTCCGGCAATTTGATAAAACTATAGAACAGTATCTCTGGCACCTTTTCTCCTAATTCTGTTAGTGTCATCCCGACTTGCTTTGCCTGCAATTTGTGGTCTTCACCTAGAACGTTAATCAATTCATCACTTTGCTGCCATTTCCACATATGATATGCAATATCTCTGGTCGCATAGAGAGACGAGCCATCACCTCTTCTAAAGAAAAATTCAGTTTTCCCCTTAAGGCCACGCTGCCCTAAATCAAGGAAACCAGCACCGTTATCCGCTTCACCGTAAATATCCATTTCACTTAGCCTTTGCATCAGTTTGGCAACATCGCCATTGATAACAAATATTGATTCCTTAGTGAAAGTATCAAATTCAATTCCAAGCCGACTTAGAGTAGTCAACATTCCATCGAGGACTGGTTGATATGCGGCTTCAAATTGGTCCAACACTTCTTGATCACCGTGCTCGCTGGCGTGAACTAATCTTCCAATTTCATCCTCTATTGCTTGTGCATCTCCATCTTCACGAATCTTTTGTGCAGCCTGATACCAACGAACGGTTTCATGGTCTGCCTTGCCCGACCAGCGTGGATTAACACCATCTCTTCCAACTAGGGTTTGCTCAACTTGTTGTTGGCTTAGATTTGCAAGAGCCCATGCTAATACGGCAACTTGCTTACCCATATCATCAACATAATACTCTGCTCTAACCTCGTGTCCAAATAGACGATGAAGCCGAACAAGTGAATCTCCGAGGATTGCATTTCTTGCTCTGCCGACGTGGAATGGCCCATTTGGATTTGCCGATGTGTGCTCGATGAGAACTGTTCTTCCGGTACTGCTCAATGAGCCAAAGGGGTCGCCGATGCGAACTTTTTCAGATAATATTTGCTGTGCTAACCAGTTCACATCAGCCTTGATATTGAGATATCCACCAACTGCCACGACTTGGCCAATTGCTGGATGTGAAGATATTTCATCAGCAATTGATTGAGCCAATTCAACAGGATTTCTTGACAGTTGCTTTGCCAAAGGAAAACATGGAAGTGATAGGTCACCTTGAGAAGTATCGCGGCTAGGTGCTAACATCCCTCGCCAATTATCACCCGAAATTCCTGCCTTGACAAGAGCCTGTCCAATCAGTTCTTCTACCTCATCTCTTAGTAGTTTCAACCAATTCACCTCACATTATCGGATAGCGTAATATTGCCGCTAGACCACCAAATCCGAGCATTAGTTGTGAACCTTCCTCGGTATCTGTTGAAATGTAGACCAGTTCTGAGTTGGACTTTGCCGCCAAAGCACTCAGTTCATCAATCAGTGAGGTATTTTCAAGTTCTTTGGCCTTATTTCCCGAAGCATCACAAGTAGGGCAATTAGGAATTACTTCCATACGGCCAATAGTAATCTTCCACTCATGTTTACATGAGGCACATTGTAGAGTGAGCGAATTCTTTCTCAATGCTTCAGAGATGAGTAATTTCTGAACTGCACCTTGTTCTAGCGCTTGAATGACCATCTTTTCGCCATATGTTGCTTTTGGATGGTTTTTGATTAACTCGGAAAGGAAAACATCCATGATTTTTCTCTCAGCATCTAGTTCAATTTCCCCCATCATCGGTCCAGCGTTACCGACTAGTTCACGAACTCCACTTTCGTTAGAATATCCTACATCGAAAGTGGTCTTGGCGATTTTTTTTGCGATTTCGTGATGAAAATAATCGTTCTTGACAACGAAATCCTTAGTAGCACCAGGTCCCCCAACAATTATCGATTGGATATTCTCTAAATCTGGCAACCAATAATCACTGGCATGTTCAGCAGCACGCTTGAAGAAATTGTGTGCCGCTTCTTCAATTAGTCGCTCGAAACGTTGTGCTGATTGACCACCTTGACGGTGTTTACCCATTATGTTGGAGACCAAATGCTCCTGAACATGGATTCTCTTTCCTGTTGCTATTCCAAATGCTGCTTCAGACCTATCAATAACGAATAGTCCATAGGATTTTTTGTCTATTAGCATATCTTCAAGTTGGGTTAATTCAAATGTTGAATCACATCTATAGCGGAATGATAGGATGGGTTGAGGTGGGTCTTCAACCAAGACATTTATCATACGATTGCGGTTATTTCCTATGATGATTGAACCAACGAATAGGGCAATACCGTTTTCTCCAGCATTTTTTATTTTTGAAAGTGAAGATAATGCCGATTCAATAGCACCTTGTACATTCTTGCGAGTGCCTTTTGACTTAATATTTGCAGCTTGTCCATGTTCATTTTGCAGCAGTTGGCGTGCATCGGATACTTGGCGGTCTGGTGGAATAATAATACTGACTAGTTCAGTGCCAAATCCCTTCATTTCACGAAGGTCTTCCAATGCCATCTTGAGACGGAGTCGGCGAGAAGCAAGTTCAACATCATCTGACATAGTCTACGCCTCTAATTTAGTGGCAGTGGCGAGGGGTTTTCAACCCTCCCACTTTAGCGGAATAACTTTGAAGTTATCAAGCGAGATTGGAATAAGTGACTTTGCCGATTTTCGCTCTTGGAGATGGTCGCATTTAATTTCAACTTGATAATTGGCTATCTGTGAATATTCACAAGGGATATACTCAAACAATAGGTCTGTGAGGCAGGGACTGATGACAAGTCGTCATATCGTTGCATTGGGAGGTAGTCTACTGCGGCCGGAGGAATCCGAGAAGCGTAGTGAATGGCTTGGCCAACTAAGGCAATTGGCAGTCCATTTGGAAGGTAATGAGCGCAAAGTTGGGATTGTCATCGGTGGAGGACTTCCTGCAAGAGAGGCTATTGAGTTGGCAAAAAATTGTATTTCCTCAACGGATAAGTTAGACCAAGTTGGTATAGCAGCAACGCGATTGAATGCAACAATTATCCAACAAATATTGCTTGATATTGGTTGTAATGTTGCTCCTTCTATCCCTCACACAACCTCTCAATCTGCTGAATTATTAGAAAAATACAATTTCGTGGTGATGGGTGGAACGACCCCTGGCCATACCACTGACGCAGTAGCGGTCGCTTTCGCAAGAGATGCAGGTGCGAGAACTTGCATTATCGCAACAAATGTCAGTCATGTTTACGATAAAGACCCACGACAATTTGATGATGCCCAATCATTAACCAATTTGACAATCGACCAGTTGGCAGAGATTACAGGCATCGGTGAGCCGTTAGCACCAGGGGCTTCTGCGGTAATTGACCCAATAGCAGTTGGCTGGGCAAAAGATGCTTGTATTGACTTAGCAGTATTGGATGGACGTCAGATTTCAATATTGGAACAAGCATTGGACGGCCAGCCTTTCGAAGGTACGCTAATTAATTCATGAGGTGAAAATATGTCGGAATCAGCAAGTAAAACAAATAGATCAAAGAATAACAATCGAGTATTACCACATAAGCATTGCAAGATTTGCCAAGAAGCGATTTCAACAAAAGCAGAACCAAGGGTTTGCAAGAAAGAAGAGTGTATCACCAAGAATGTAAAGAACGAGAAAAGTCAGAAGCAAGTTAGAATCTGGATGTTTGTTTTCTTCGGAATATTCGCCTCTAGTTTCCTCATACCAGTCATTTTGCGAATGATTTGATATGTCAAGAATTTTGGAACTCTCCAAGCAACCCTTCAGCAGTTCCAGCAACTTGTTCAGTTTGTCCAGCAGCAGTTAGGCGATCTCCTAATTTGTACAATTCTTTGAATGCCTCTTTTATCGAACTTGTTTGCTTTAGGAATTGTATTGCAGGCCAGCCGCAGTCAATAATTCCCGGCTCAATCGTACTTTCCTCAACCCATGCAGCACAAGAGGTACCATGACATAATGCACTAAACTGTGATAGGTCAACCCAGAAAGTATTCCGTTTGCATACAGGGCAAGGTTTGCACTCAATGGTTGAGAGTACGGTCATTGCATCATCTCCAACGATATCAATTTCCCAAATTACAATACTTGCAGACTTTAGATTCATCAATTCACTCTTCTTTAGAAAAGTACGCAATACTTGCCAAGCAGTTTCTTCCGAACTAAAGCAACCCATGCCTATGGCCTTGCCATCTGCTTCAACCGCAGTTGGAACAAATACACGACTTGGACTATCGGCCATTACAGTGCCCTTGATGCGAAGCCCTTCAATACTTATGTAGAAAAATCCAGTAATATATGGTTTCTAGATATTTTACTGCGGGCGAATCCATTCCATTTCAATTAACGCTAAGCCGCCAGGATGTGGCAATGGTGCTTGTGGCTTCTCAATTCTAATCTTTAGTTTGCAAACCATTTCATTGGCCGATAGGTTTGAGATAATATTCTCAGCCATTGTTTCCATTAATCCAATCGGTTTTTCAGCATCAATAATTTCAGCATCGATAGCGATTTGAATATCTGCATAATTCAGAGTATTGGCTAACTTACCTGCGATACTGTGGTCCATAATCGTCGCCCAAACACTGAAAATAAATGGCTGCTCAGTTTCATGTTCGAAGTCATAATAACCGTGTTTGGCCATTACGGTATAACTCTCCAAAGCAACTGTGACAATCATCAACAATCACCTTATTCTTTAGAATCTCTTTCATGAACCCAAATCAAATGGTATCCGAATTGAGTTTTTACGGGTGGTGAAACAGTCTTCAATGGTGTACTCCACACAGCCAGTTCAAATTCTTTAACCATGTTTCCCTTTCTAAACCAACCCAAATCGCCGCCTTTTTGAGAAGATGGGCAGGAACTTTTTTTCCTTGCTAACTTTTGGAAATCCTTCAATTTTACAACCTTATCCTTTATCTGTACTGCTTCAGATTTGGATTCAACCAAAATGTGACTTGCCCATGCGCTTGGTGCGACCATGAAACTGCTAAGGTATTCTATTCTTGAACTCTTTTGATTCTCAAGATTCAATATCATATGCTAATGCTCTCAAATAAGTGCCATATATTGTCACAGAAACACCCAGTGATTCTTCATTGAAGCGTTCCATATTGTCCTTATATGTGTGATACTCCCAACTTCCACTACCATAGCAGACGACAGCTCTACCGTTTGAACCACTGCCTAAGTCATAAACAAATGGTCCGTGATCTGAATTGTAAGGCATTCCATCTTCTGCACCTTTTTTCCCTAGCAAAATGGACATACGAATTTCGTATTTATTCGCAATATCTGGATTTTCAGAGATATATCTATCTTTAATTGTTTCAACATTCAAATAATCCTCAACATTATTTGTGAAAAGGGTCAAAGAGTTTCCACGATTTGCGAAATCAGCATCAACATGGTTCATATCCAAGTTGATGTAGAGGCGTAGGTCTTTCTTCAAGTGATTCTTCATTTCACTAACATATGCTCTACTTCCGTAAAGGCCTTCTTCTTCTCCACCCCATGTACAGAATCGAATTGTCCTATCTGGTGTTCCGGTTTCATTGACTACTTTGGAAATTTGTCTCGCCATTTCCATAATACTTGCAGAACCTGATGTGTCATCAATGGCACCAGGGCCACTGTAGACTGTATCGTGGTGTGCGCCAGCGATAACTACCTCGGATGATTTCCCTTTGAACTCTCCACAAGGAACGTAAATTGTCCGAGTACCATCATTGGTGACATCTATGTCCAGTGAGATTGTTCCTGAACCATTGATTACTGCTGCCTCTAATATTTCACCAGCATCTTTCGACATTGCAATGAATGATAATTCGGTAGGTACGCTACCACCATTTGCTTCAGTAATTGCTTCTATAGAGGTTCCCTTGAAAATTGGTACACAATCAGTTGTCTCTACTTTACCGCAATTATAATCCTTATTTACTCTGATTAATGACACCAAGTCATTTTCTGCTGCTTTACTCATCAATGCAGTATTGCCAGTAATTGAGCCGCCGCCCCTAACATAGCCAATGCCTCCACTCGCTTGTTGCCAGAGTGATTCATCTGAACCATTTCCTAAATCAACAACTGGGGCATTATCACCGAATTGTATGAGGCTAGAGCCACTGAATCCTTGAATCACATAGTCAATTCGATGTTCAAAGGTATGTAATTCGCCACCTGCTAACTCATCAAGAAACGAGCACGGTTGTAAAAGTGGGTTATTGCCAGGAGTACAAACTTGAACACTCGGTTCTGCATTTACATGGTGCATTTCAACTTCATAAGAATGGAGAGTAGTAGTCATTCCAAGTGACTTGAAATGCTCTTCTATCATTTGTGCAGCAGCAGCTTCTTCATCAGTGCCACTCATTCTGCCAGTCCATTCAGGATGGCCTAGATCAACCAGGTCTTGGGCATATTGTCTTGCCATTGTTTCATCATAATCAATCAATTCAAATTCGAGTTCATGGCCAAACCCTAGCCATGCGGGCTGGATGATTAAAACAGCGGAAATCATCAGCAGTGAAAGCGCAAAGGCCGCGATGATTTTCACAGTGTGGGGTCCGGCTTTTTCTGCGAACATTCTTTGAAATGTTGCGGAATTACTTGAAAATCCGCCACCACCATCTAATTCAATGAAATTATTGGGTGACTTCTCATGCTCCAGTATTGCTTCTACGACTGTGAAATGAGTTGTTAGGCGCTCAATTAATTCAGTCTTTTTTCCAGAAACTTGCAATGAATTTGACTTGCACAAATCCTTCAATTCGGAGACTTTCATTGAAGAATAATCTATCTCGGACATTGGAGCACCAATAGGGGCTATTCGCCCGACCTTGATGAACTACATGGTGTCTTGATTAGAATTATTGGATTTCTTCACCAGTCCAACGCTTACCGATATCATGAGTTAATCCCAATTGGTCAAGAATTCTTGCGATAACAAAATCGACCAAGTCATCTATTGATTGAGGGTGGTTGTAAAAGCCAGGTGATGCAGGAATTATCACCGTATCCCATGATGATAATTTTGCCATATTTTCTAAGTGAACTGTAGCATATGGGGCTTCACGTGGAACGATTATCAACTTGCGTCTCTCCTTCATAGCAACGATTGCAGAACGGGTGACGAGATTATCGCTAATTCCTGCTGCCAACTTCCCCAAAGTTGTTCCAGAACACGGACAGATAACAACTGCATCGATATTTGCCGAACCAGATGCAGACTTTGCTGCTACATTGCCTTCATCTTCTAGAATAGCCGAATATTCTGCAGCAATAGATTCTTTATCGGTTTGACATTCATGCGCAAGAGTGAGTTCACCAGATGCAGTAACGACCAGTCTTACTTGTATTCCAAGATTGGATAGGCATTCAGTGAGGCGCTTTCCATAGATTGCACCAGATGCTCCGGTTATTGCGACTACTATTTCACCCATATACCGTGCAACTCCTTTCCGCATATATGCTCTCGTTTTTCATCACTGTATCGAAATTAATGCCTTTTCTAGATTCAATATCGCTTCGGCAAATAACTTAGGCTCTATAGACCATGCCACTCTTAACCATCCACTTAATTCCTGTGCGAACATAGAACCTGGTACTGCAAGTACTGAATTGTCTGCGCATTCCCCATCAACGAATTTCATTGAATCATAATTATTTGGAAGTTTGAAAGCACCGAAAACACCGTATGGAGGTTCATTCCACGCAATATTTTGTCTTGCCAGCATTTCTCTTAATACAGGAAGATTGGTTTCTCTGTAGTGCTTAATTTTTTCAATCGCTAAGTCAAGATATGGGAATACAGCACTTGCCAAGCGGATAGTTGGGCTTGCCATCATCCCAGAAAGTGTCAAAAAGGCTCTTTTTGCATTCAAAGATATTTCCTCATTAGCGATGATCCAACCAAACCGTAATGGACCCAAGCCATAGATTTTCGTCAATGAGTTAACAGAAATACAATGTTCGCCTTCCAAATGAAATGGCTTGTAATCATCAGTTCCTTTCATAGAATCAATATAGACCTCATCAGATATTATTGGGATACCCATTTCTTTGCAGGTATCTATAATCCATTTGCGGTCATTGCTTTCATAATCCCATCCGCAAGGATTTAGTTGCGGTGTTATCATCAATACTTTTGATTGTTGTAGGGCATCTATCCACTCGTTTTTGTTAATTCTCCACGGCCCAATTCCGTCAGCAGGTGGATGCCTTTGTACAGGAATTGTGTCACAATTTAGCAATAGAGGGGTTTGAACGACAGGCGCATATGCGGGTAATTCTACAGCGACAGTATTCTTTTCATTATCAGAAGAATCAATACAAGCAAGCAGTGCGATGTTTAGAGCCTGTGTAGCGCCTTGAGTAATTACGATATTTTCAGACTTTACTCCATATCTTTCTGCAACCATTTGTTCAGGATTAGGCAAATCGGGAATATGATGATAGCCTACATCGCCAAGAGATTGTGCTAGGTATTTTTCGAAATCCCATACATATTGTAGTCCACTATAGGATAAATTGTATTTTCTCATTTGTTGTAAACGTGGAATATACCAGTCAAGATATCGAATTGGGTGAATATCTGCCCCAGTTGTTGAACTACCATGGTAGGGCCATGTGTTGTCCATGTACTGGCCAATGGGTCTCGGTTGTTGAGCATATCCTTACTATTGTAGTAAAAACCGCCTCAATATTCTCTGATAATTCTATTTGTTGCACTTTCAATATTATTCAATAGGGCTTGAGTAAATTGTTCAAGAGTAAAT
>DUCL01000230.1 GCA_012959845.1 Candidatus Poseidoniales archaeon | reverse complement strand
TCTGACAATTCAACAAATGGTACATCAAATAATTCTACTAACGGAACTTCTGACAATTCAACAAATGGAACTTCTGATGAACCGATGATGGGATTGCAAGATTTTTCTGAAGCGTTATTTGATGAGTGGCGCGTAGGAGACCAAGAATGGAAAGATGGAATCTTATTCGTTCTATCAATAAATCAATCCGAAGATGATTACAAATGGTATTTACAAACAGGAATATTTTGGGATGAACATCCGGTGCTTGATGATGTTGGAGAAACATCAATTGCAAAGATTGAAGATGGAAACTGGGCTGAAGCACTTTCAATAATTACTGATGACCTCGTCACTGCAGTTGACGATTTTTGGTATGAAAATGATGGTTATGTGGATCCTCCTGGTGTAAATGCGGAAATACTTGATGATGATTATTCTGTAGATGGTGCAATAGGTACGCTTTTTGGAGCCATTGTTTGTTTCGGGTTGATTGCAGTTGTGATTGTGGTGGTAGTATTGCTTTCACGTTCTAGTGGTGGCGGAGGTGGAGTCTCCGGCGGATTTAGAAATACAGGATATAATCAAGGAGGATATGGATACAATCAAGGATTTGGCCACAATGAACAACATGTATATCATCATCACGACAATCATCAATCTAACAATCAACCTGCCCCTAGTAAATCAAGAAAATCTTCATCTGGTGGCAGTTCCCGTGGCGGCAGTTCCCGTGGCGGCAGTTCCCGTGGCGGCGGTTCTAGCGGTGGTAGTTCTCGTGGCAGCAGTGGTGGTAGTTCTCGTAGCGGTGGTTCACGCGGCGGTGGACGAAGTGGTGGCGGTAGACGTCGCTGAGCATTCAACCAATTCAATACAAGTTGAGTATTATGTATTCTAAATTCCCTCCAAAAAAAGGATGGCTGAGTTATGAAATTGGCAATATTGTTCACGGCCCCGGTTCGTATTATTTTGATGATAAATCAATCACTCAGAGATTTACCGACATTATAACGCACCAAGAAGCACATGCCAAAATTAAAGAATTACTGAAAGATGACAGGTTAAATCCACCCATTATGTGGCAACTATCAGATCCATGGGGCAATAAACCAGGTCATTTGATTGTACACAAATTGAAGTTTCTCCGACAAAATTTAGATGCTGATAGTTCCATTGATTTGAGTGTCAAGGACATCCCTTCTCTTCATTTGTTAAATTGGCAAGGATTGCCTCACCCAGAAGGAAACCATGTATATTATTTGAAAAAATTACCTAAACAAAGAGGATTATTGAGAATTTTAACATTTTTTGTTTTTACTGCTGCTGTAATTTCTTTAATGGCTCTTGGCATGATTAATTTGTTGGAATAATCGCAACAAGTAATTAAAGCAATTTCTCATTAGTCAATGACCATTCTTACCACGAATCGCATCAGAAATTCCTAAGATTATTCCTTGCCATAAAGCGATAGACCAACTAAAGGTCAATCTTCTAACTTTAAGGATTGCAATAATTATTCCTCTAGGGCTTTTCCTAATAGCTCCACGATTGACTACACCTAATGGACCCCTCCACAAAATTAACTCATGAATTATTAGCAATACCAATGATAGCATCAAAAACCTTGTTTGCCACCAATGTTGAGCTACTTGCCAAGAATATTCTGGATTTAGATAGAAATTATAGATAAATGGTAATCCAGAAAGTATTGCAGTTATCCACAGTGGAGCGATTGCAAGCACCATCGTTGAGGAGCCGATGAAATCAAAACCTGGACCGACTCTTTTCCTCCTTGGATAATTACGAACAATTCTCAAGTGACCCCGAGCATCTCTTCGCCTCTTAGCAAGAAATCTCTTTTGTCCGGTTTCAGCAACATGGCTTACAATCGCATCTGGAGCATAGACAATGGTTCCTCCGGATTCAATCAATTTTAGACTAACTTCCATATCCTCTGCATGATACCAAAGTGGGTCAAAACTTCCAACATTGAGTAAAGCTTGTTTGTTAAACATTGAACATGGGCCATTTGCAAGTGATGTACGTCGAGGACGTGAACGATATTTTTGTGCGATTTCAACCGAGCGAACTAAACTCACGACATCGTCTGCTGATTCAAAAATAGTTCTACCCGTAACCGCTACAACCTTTTCATTAGCACTGACTGGATTTGCTTCTGCAACCAAGTTGGAAATCCAGTCCCTCTCTGGCCGAACATCGATATCCGTAATGGCTACCCACTCGCCTTTGGCATTTTCAACAGCCAATCTTCGACCAGCAGATAATCCAAGTGCATTCTGAGACATGACTCGAACTGGGATTCCATTTTCTCCTTCTGGATCGTGCCATTTTTGCAATGTTTCACATGATTGGTCTGATGAACCATCATCTACTGCAATAATTTCCAGCGGACGATAGGATTGGTTTTGTAGAGATTGCAAACACCCATCTATCCATTGAACACCGTCGCGAACACAAACTGTAATTGTGATAAGCATATATTTCACTCCATTACAAAATCTCAAATAAAGACAAAAGGTCTCTACATCTCTCTTTTGCAGCAATGTCCGTTATTCTCATTACTACTCCCAATCCAGGTTGACCATACAATACAATCGTCCCTAATGGTGCGATTAGATGAATCAATATCGGTGCTAAGTCTTCTTCACCTTCTACTTCAATCACGACTGATTCATCCGCAAAAATTGCATTTTCAATCGCACCTCTCAGTGATGGAGTTAGTAGGCCAGGTGGATTTTCTGCGGTTAAGACATGAGCGAATACTGAGGTATTAACACAGTCACTTTCCTCTAATTTAGTTCTCTTGGTCTGGCCGTCAATCAGTGCAATCTCAGGTGTGAAGCCTATGTCAATTAGCGTTTTCACAGTAACATCACCTACTGCAACTATCATTCCGCGTGGATTTGGAAGTGCATCTAAGGTTGCTAGCATTGCTATCTCAGGGTCGTCTTCGGGCCCCATGAATAATTCACCCATTGGAATTTTCAATTCATCATCTAGGGCTTTGGCCATTTTCAAGACCGAGTCATACTGCTCCTCACTAATCCATGGATTGCCATCTTGGTCAATTATACCATTGCGAATTCTGGTCGAGGATACAATTCCTCCTGCCCCATCCATTAAATGTGGAATTTCTATGATATGGAGTGGCTCAAGTTGGTCGTTTACTCTCATTTCATTGATTATCTCACACATTGCGCGTGTTTCTACAGTGGCTACAATTGCGTCTGCATCAGGATGAGTCGGTGCTGGCCCCATTTCATCTTCCAACTCATGAATAGTCAGCGGACAATCCGCATATTCATCAGCCC
The DNA here is from genome assembly GCA_012959845.1 of Candidatus Poseidoniales archaeon. Taxonomy (GTDB): domain Archaea; phylum Thermoplasmatota; class Poseidoniia; order Poseidoniales; family Poseidoniaceae; genus MGIIa-L1. The sequence goes on along the minus strand of DUCL01000230.1, from coordinate 7,929 downwards.
ATTCGAGAACAGATTCTAATCTGGTATCGAATGATTCGACATAAGGAGATTTAATTGAAGCCATATTATCGTTGGTCAGGTGAACTTCAACACGTTTGCTATTGCGACAAGCTCCATCCAATAGCAATTTATGACCCGCGTGGAAGCGGTCAAAGGTTCCACCGACTAAGCAACACTGGTAGGTTACTTCATCTTCCACAAACTAATGTGAAAAAACAAAGACTTTGAGTCCATCGCAAAGAATGCCACCAAATAGGTGATTTACCGACAGGAGAAAATATACGGGCAGTGCTAACAAAGCACCGTATATTGTTTAGTAAATGGCTCAATACTTATTCAATGATTGTGTACCGGTAGTGATATGACCGTCGTTATCGATGATGATAGCAGTACCTTCAATCCACTCAGGGCAATTGGATGAAACCCAGTTACGAGTTGCCCATTCACAGATATCATATCCGCCGGAGAGAATCCCTGAGCGCTTGATATATCCTACCTTGACTATGTCTTTATCTTTTGACAGTACATTACCAAGTTGTTGACTGGTAGTGCCATGGCGCATTGTACTGTTTATGTGTTCAAGGATTTCTGCGGTGTTGCGTGGGCGGTCGCCTAAGAACTTCTTGATCTTCTCTCGGATTCTGGTTGTTTTCATTTGTTTTTCCCTCCTATAATTTGGCCATTTCGTATTCTATGATGACCGGTATAATCAATGAGCGAGGCCACTCATATAACCATTTTGCCGACAATCACTGATATTGTTACAATTGAATACAGAAATCAGTGCAATTTACGCACTGAACAATGTAATAAGTAAGTAAGAATTGACATCTCCAGTGGAAATCCGTAACTTAATGTAATGAGATAGATGAATAAAGGGCAAAGAATATGTAAGTAATACCCCTGTGCTTGGTTTAGGTGACATGAGGTGTCTAAAGGGCGGATTCGCAGCGGATATCAGCGCCGTATATTGGATTGGTTGGCCGATGGTGGAGGGACAGTCTCCGATATTAGTGAGCAATTGGAATTGAGAATGCCCCATGTATCTCTCGCCCTTAGGCAGCTACGTGATAGCGGCGAAGTGGTCAGAGAAGACCAATCCGGAATCAGGGGCGCAGCACATCGTTTGACAACTGCCGGTTTAGATCGTTTGCAGCAAGATTCACTGCATAGAATAAAGAAATATATCAAAGAAATTCCTGTAAATGGAGAAATTATTTTGCTATCACGAGATGACTCCACGCTTCTACTTGGTTATGTGAATGAACCGCCTTCGCCACTGATTCACCTACCTGAGGAGGATAATTTGTTTGATTCAGCACCCAGCGATGATTCCAATGGAAATGAGGGGGGGCGCTGGGCTGTTGTGAGAGGAAATGGCATTGTTTGGTATGATATTGATTCCTTACAACGCGTTGAACCCCCAGTAAAAACCGATGCTGGGACATTGGTTGACTGGTCACAACAAATCAGGAAAATCGGTTTGGTCAGTGCGAGGCTTCTAGACAATACAAAAATGTGGAAAATTACAGAAGGGACATGGCTAAAGTCACCAAACAATAATTCTCAGTTACCCCCTGTATTGGGTAATGGAGAGCATATTCTGGGTCATGCACCAGGTGATATTGAAATCTCGCCGCCACTTGGAATTCATGGTCACTTATCCTCAACGATATTGAGAAGTTTGACCCTATCTTCTTTATCTCAAAATGCCATTGTTATTGGTGAACTAAGAGAAAATGAAAGCACTAGATTACTACCTCTTGCAATACTTCGCGAGTGGCTTATTCGCCGTCACCCAAGAATAGATGCCAACAGATTGAATGAGAAATGGAATTTACTATACCAATATTATGCCACAAACAAAGGTACAAGTCCTTCAATATCAATAAAAAGAGAACTATTAGCAGACTTTGGTGAAGTAAAATGGAGCGATAGTACTGTTCAGCATATTGAATTGAATGGTGTTTCTGAAAACGGGGGAATTTGTATTTACAATTGGATATTATCTCAACCCTCTGAGTTCGTTGGTGAGTGGAATTGGCCAACTCAAAATAATCTAATTCTTCTAAGAAGAATAATTGGTAGTGGAAGTTGTAGAATTCTAATTACTACAAAGGGTGAATTTTCTGAAATAACAAAATCAAACTTACTTCTGTTCAAAGGTACTGGGATGGCTCGAGTTAATTTGCAAATCGAAAGAGGGATACTTTTGCCGCTTTCTTTGGCAGGGAATAAACGCACTGTGAAATCATCCTATTCTAGTAGATTCATTCCCGCAAATGCTGCCGAACTAATTCAATTTATGAATGGCGAACAGATTGAACAATCTTTTTCTGTTGAGAGTGATTATCAATTCAGTTCACAAATTTGGAAAGCAATTGATTCTTTACCTGAAGGCGATGCTGATTATGCAAACTCCGTAGAAAGGGAAAATCCCCTCGCTGCTTGGATTTCTTCTCCGAAGCAAAATAGAATACAATGTTGGCAACGTATCGGTGCTGAATTGGCTTCAGGTTGGGCTGATCTTCTGCCAATTGAGTTATGTGATAATCATCTACTGATTACTGCGATTGCAAAGGCGGGGGATGGCTGGATGGAAGATGCGGTTAGCCAACTAAAATCAAACTTTATGATTCATAACCAATCAATAATTGAAGTGGAATATCTTCTCAAAGATAAAAAAGCAAAATCATTTTTGGCAACGGCGATTTTGCTTGCCAGTGAAACATTCCCTCCAGAATTATGCGATATTATTGCCGAATCATGCAAAATTTGGCTAGATGCTCCGCATTTCAGTTGCCAAGTATTGCAGGCATTATTCCCATTAGGAAAGGAACTTGACGATGAAAGAATGGAATTGGTGATGAAGTGTGCTAAAGCATCGCAATCACATCCGCGCGATTCTGTGCTAGCGGTTTGGGGTGAATTAATTGTTAGATTACAAAGCAGAGTAGCGATATCAATAGATTTGGTTCGTAAGGCAATGCAGGTATTGCCACATACATGGTGGTCTGGATGGTCTTCTGAATGGCTTCAAATGCAATTATCTGTTTCTTCTTCCCGGCGATGGTTATCTGAAAATTACAAACCGTGGCCAGCATTGATTTGCCGCCCTGTTGGAGAGTATGTGGGAATACCAGGGCATACGATAATACACAAAGGATTGGTCACGAACAGTGAATCTTTACTACATATTTTACTCCTTGAGGAGGGTCAAGGAAAAGCCCCCTTGCTAGATTTATACGATTCAATCGTCAATGCAGAAAAAGATAACCCAATCCACAAAGGTAGGATACATCCCCTTGTTGGTTACTTAACAAAACCTGTTGAAACTTGGCCTTCTATCGCAACCGATATCCTCCAACAAGGAGATTGTGAAGTTTCTGCTCTGCTGTACGGCAGGTCATTTCGTAACCGCATTGAACAATAGATGGGTTCAAATGGGGGGGGTCGGTGGATTTGACTACCGCACCTGCAACATCTGGTGGAGCTACTGTGAAAATCAGCTATGATATCTGATACCAATGGTGCGGAGTGCAATTCGAAGGCCAAATGGATCCCTCGGGAAATGAAATTTGGTGCAAACGCACTTAAACCATCGGAAGGTTATGGGTCCTCTTGCGACCAATGGGATGACCAAGAGACAACCACCCTTCCGGACAGTACGCCCTGTCACCGAGGGTCAGGCCTTTTGAGCAATGCTATGAAAAAGGCCGTTAGGTGACGGGGCACAGCTTTCTTTCTCCGATTCCACATATTCTCGCAGTTGCGAGAAATGCTAAAAAGTGTTAAATTAATTTCCTTCAAAGATTGCCAGAGCCTCATCAACTGAAGCACCTCGACAAATTATTGCGTCACAGGCTGCAGCCATTCTAACCGCTTCTTGTGTTCCTTTTTGATGAATATTTCTTCCAGTTGCAGCGCCACTACATTTTGAGACATTGATTTGTCCCCACAGTCGCTCTAGGAAATCTCGTGCAGGAAGAGAACCGCCGCCAGAACAAATGATTCCGGTTCTTCCTGCTGCTTCAACTGCTACTCTCAATGATTCAAATCGGTCCATTCCATCAAAACTATTTGGATAATTGACCTTAGCGAAATCTGCTCCAATACAAGCGGCAACTCCTGCTGCTCCAGAGATTAATTGTGGGTCCATCTCATCGGTAACTGCTTTACCACGTGGATACATCCAAACAACTGCAATCAATCCAAGTTCATGCGCTTGTCGAATGAAACCTGCAGCCTCAGTTAGCATTTCATGTTCGTATTCACTTCCGATGTAAACAGTGTAACCGATTCCAACGACATTTATTCCATTTGACGATAATGCCATCACATCATCTAAATTCCACATTGCTTGGGAGATTGGATCTCGTTGTGAAGTCTTAACCATATGGGATTTTGAGTTGAGTTTGACCAAATAGGGAATGTCAGGGTAATCTCTTGCGTAATGCGAAATTAATCCAAGTTGGCCCGCCAGTACACCGATTGTACCCGCAGCATGTGCTGCTTGTCCTACTTTGAAAAAATGTTCTGGGTCATTTGACGATAATGGAATGTTATTCCCACCATCATAAAAATCATCATTTAGGTGCTCAATTTTTTGGTCACAAGCAAATAGATTCATACGACCTGTACCTGCTGTAGCCGAATCCATATTTTTCACAAATACGTCTTGTAGTTCATTTGGTACATCTGCCGGGACATTATTCTTGGACATCACAATCACCCTATATCTGCGGCCACACCCATTCCTCACTTCAAGACTACGGAGAATAATTACTGCAAATAATATCAATATTTTGATTTAATCTTAATAATACTGAATGGAATATACACTCTATATTTGATAATTATTCCTCCTTTAATTTTATATTCTAAATCAAGAATGAAATTATATGACCCGAACATGTGCCAGTTGTGGTAAAGCAGGTCATAATCGCAGAACATGCACACTGCACCGTCAAAATGACGAGTTTTTTATGAAATCAAAGATTGAATATAGAATATGTTCCATTTGTGGAGAACATGGTCACAACGTATTAACTTGTGGAAAGGTTAATCCTAAAAAGGAAAAAATAAGAATATTGAGATTGGCCACGAGAGGTAGTCGTATCTGTAGTGCCTGTGGAAAGTCCGGCCATAACAATAGAACCTGCATTGTCGCAAACCCCAACCGACTCTCTAAAATTAAAAGAACCGATGGCAGGCGACATTGTCTGCATTGCGGAAAAGTCGGACATAACTCAAGAACATGCCCGACAATACACCCTGAAAGAAAGCCTAGAATCTCTAGATCTGATGGAAAAAGAATCTGTAGCCAATGTGGGAAAGTTGGACACAATACCAGAACCTGCCCCATCTTATTTCCAAACCGAGTTAAAAAAAATTATCGCCGTGCCAACCGAATCTGCACACAATGTGGAGAGAAGGGGCACAATAAGAGGACTTGTCCGACAATCAATCCCGAGGCTGCTGCTGCGAGAAAATTGAGAAATAGCAAAAATAAAAGTCAACGGCGATGTAAGATTTGTAATGCCGCTGGGCACAATTCTAGGACTTGCTCTCAAAGAGCACTTCAGTTCCTCGGCAATTGAAGTTTTTCACTTTCATTGGCCGGTGAAATTAGCAACACGCTTCTCAACATATGCTGCAATACCTTCCTTGGCATCACTGCTTTGGAATAGCGCAGATTGTAATTCACGCTCAAGTGCCAAATGATACTCAAATGGAATCTCTGGTCCAGTTTGACATGAACGCTTAATGTTTCCAACCGCCTTAACCGCCTTGTGTGGAAGAGTGAATTGGCTAGCCCAATCAAGGACGTCTTGACGGAAAGATTCAGCAGAACCTTCCCAAATGTGGTTTATCAAATCACAACTAAGAGCATCTTCGAAAGACATTAGTTCACCAGTAACCATCATCTCAAGGGCCTTTGCCTTTCCAATCAAACGAGTGAGACGAGCTGTTCCACCTGTACCTGCAAGAACACCAAGATTGATTTCAGGCAGTCCTACCTTTCCAGAATTCTTTCTTGCGATTCTAATATCAGTAGCCATTGCGATTTCCAATCCACCGCCAACTGCGTGCCCATTAATTGCACAAATAACCAATTTAGGAGTTTGTTCTAGACGAGATAGTGTTTCATTTGCATGTAAACAGAAATTGTACTTGAATCCAGGTGTTACACTGTTTAGCATTTGAATAGATGCTCCAGCAGAGAAGAAAGATGAACCATTTCCAGTCATCACAATAACTGTGACATCATCGTCAAACCGTGCCTTAACAATTGCTTGGTCAATATCTCTCATCATCTCGTGAGTGTAAGTATTAGGGGAACGGTCATTTTCACCATCTAAAGGTGCTCCTGCAGAGTTTGAAGTTAATTCAATAACTGCAATTCCATTGTCGGTAGTACCATAGTTTACAAGACGATTGTCCATTGCTTCTAATTTGAGTCCATATAAGTCGCTCATAGACCGGCCAAAGGTGATAGCATTATGAACAAATCGCCATGATTTTCATTCATCATTCATTGTTTATTGACGACTCTGCATCATTAGAAAAAGTAGTGTTCGCACCACTGCGGCGAACATTATCCCACCTTTCACCTACCGCTTTCGCTTCAGGACTCTGTTCCCACCAATCTCGCTTTAATGCTGGCCGAAATGGCATTCTTCTAACACCACGGCCCATTGCTTTTGGATCTGATTTTAGCATGAAAGGAGACACAATTGGATATAGCATTCTCTTAAAGAGTGAAGGCCGGAATAATTTGGAAACCCAAACCAACCCATCGCCGTGTCTTTTTTGACTCCTCATCCAATTATTGCACATTAACTTGAATGTTCTATTTCCTACTCGGTTCATCAGCCATCTATTGACAACACTGGTTTTGACATATGGCATCAGTTTCTTGCGAACTTCGCTTTCATAATCACATTCTCCAAGAATATCTTTGGCGGCTAAAGTACCACTCCAAACCGCCATTCTCATTCCAAAACCCCACATAAAATCCTGTAGCCCTCCAGATTCTCCGACATAATATCTACCGTCTTGTTTGTAGTTACGGTTGATTGTGAAATCTCCTTTTCCGCCTACTCTTTTTACCGGCTTCATATCGATATGAGGATATTTGTTTTGATACCACGCTATCGTTTCGTTGAGGAATCTTTCAGACTTCTTCTGTTTTCTCCATAAGCATGTACAAATCAAACCTACACCATCAATAATTATCATGTAAGAATATGAACCTGGTGCTAATTTATCATTTAATTGAAATGAAATATGATTTTCATGAGTAGTATGGAAAATTTCGCCGTAAGCAACTGCTGAAGTTCCCTTCGGCCCACATGCAATGATTGTACAATCCTCTTCCTTTACCCGCGATTTGTAATGGATATTGGCTCCTGCCTCCAATGCCATCTGCTTGAATCCTTGGTCGATGGTATGCTCACTCGTTCCCCGCTCTATGATTCTGTAAGATACTCGGTCGGATTTTGGATGGGTGATTTTGTCGTCTGGATGAATTAAATCAATCACCTTGAACTCGGTGGCTTTGAATCGTTTTGAATCAAATCCCCACTCTTCTAATTGGTCAAAAAAATCCTTCTCTATTGACCAATTTTCAAGCGCCTGAAAGTCACCATCAAATCTAGCACCTGAGTCAGCGCGAATATCGTGAACATGAACCTCTCTTCCTGCTCTTGCCAAGAGAGTTGCCGCAGCTAATCCGGACAGGCCTGCACCCATTATGTGGATTGCTGGTTCACCGCCCATGCTTACCCCATTGAAGAGAGAGGTTTGAATGATGCGTTTACCTCGCATAGGCATGGGCGGCAATATTATCATCGAAGAAGCGCCAGTTATTCTTGATGCTAATGCCCTATTAGAAAAACTGCCAAGACAAGGTTGTGGAGCAATAGT
>DUCL01000229.1:307-1944 GCA_012959845.1 Candidatus Poseidoniales archaeon | reverse complement strand
CCACATTGTCAACCTTTCTGAGAAATAAGGATCTGCTCCTCTCCAGTTCCAAACACTCCGCCGTAATAATTCAGGAGCTATCTTTTCAAAACCTTCAGGGTCTTTTTCGGATAGTGATTTGAATGCATCAATATAGCGTTCTATCCGCTTCTTTTGCTCAGCCTCTAAACTCGCCATACCTTCTATGCTGGTAGGTGAAGTTATATAACAAGATTTATTCTTGTTGTTGTTATTGCGTTGTATCATATTATCGTCTCCATTTGTATTTGACATGAGTCAAAATGGTGCGCAGTTTGTCTTATGTGCTATAAGTTAGTAATAATCAACCATTTATCAAGGATTGATGTTAAAAACGCTTCATCATTGAATGATGTGGCCCTATTTTTTCGATGATATATGGTGAATCAATCATCTGCCAATGCTGTGATTGATAAAATGCAAAAGCATCCTCTCTGGCCTGGAGAAGGCCTGTTTTGGCCGAAAAATGCTGAATTGATTCAGTTTCCAAGACAGCGAGTACCGCTGTGGCAAGCCCTTGTCTCCTGCCCTGTTGCCTAGTTCCCATCTGTCTAATTTGGATTGAAGGGCGATTTTGTGTACTTTTGTCTTGAAGTGGGCCGAAGGCTGGACAAGTACTCGCACCTGGACCTGCATGGTCAGCAGCACTGCCATCACTCGCTTCATCGATTAAGTGGGCTCTTCCAACACATAATACAACACCATCTTTCTCGACCCAGGCGTGTATTGCTTCATCATCATCAATCAATCGTTCACTACCAAGAGGGAAACCAAGAGGTCGTCGCAATACATCATATCTGCATTGAAAATATGATTGTGGAAGCTCTTCCCCTGGAAGACATACTTTGACTTTGAAATTATTTAATGAACTAGGCTGTGTATCGTTTTGTTGCCGCATATCGCCATCGACCACCATCTTCACCCAACTATTGTTAGCGGTAGCAGACATAAAATATTGACCTTGGTTGTATTTGCAATGATTTGAATGTAATAGAAATTTGCACTTTAATCCAAAGGCGCGTTGAAATAGGGCAGGCCAATCCGATTAGTCGTTGCACGGTTGTCAGAGAGGCTATGAGCGGGATTGCAGATCCTGAGACGGGAGTTCGAATCTCCCACCGTGCTCCAAAACAATAACTATTGACATTATGTTTTACAGCATTTGGCGTCGAACTTCCCTTGGTTTGTTATTGTGTAGAACGGTCCAGTTCTCTACCACCGTGCTCCAAAACAATTGCTATTAGACTTAAAATGGGGTGGATTTTATTATACTATCATGGCCTCAAAACCAAAAATAAAAACTGAACCTGCAACTGAAGAGACCTTGATGGTCGAAAATGACCGTCATGGATTTGACCAAAATCCAGATACTAGTGACCCAATAATGCACGATGTACTTGTTGACGGAACCCCAGCAAGAGCTGGCGTGGGGAGTTTTGGAGCATATAGTACGCGTATTGTATTGGCATTCGAACCACCTCATCCAGAATGGGGCGGTGAATTTGCTACCAAATATTTCGCATTTGATGACAATAAACCTGGTGTACTAAATTGGGGCTATGAAGGTAGAAGTTTTCTCATTGAAAGGATTGTTGAATAATCTCGCTGTAACTTAACCT
>DUCL01000229.1:0-273 GCA_012959845.1 Candidatus Poseidoniales archaeon | reverse complement strand
CAGAGATTAATTTCTCAAGGCCAAAATCTAGGATTCATCATCTCTTACAAGCTCAAGTATTTGCTCCGCCACCAGCCGTGCATCATTATTACGAAAACTGTTTCGTGTTACCCTAGATTGTGCATACTTTTCATACAACGGCTGCCGCTCGGCAAATAACTGCTTGAATGTCTTACCCTCAATACCCATCAAAGGCACAGGGCCACGAGCAATGAAACGCTCCTCAATAACATCAATACTATCTTCAATATAGACAACATGAGCAAAATCTGC
>DUCL01000228.1:5311-11469 GCA_012959845.1 Candidatus Poseidoniales archaeon | reverse complement strand
ATTCTATTGCAGATGTCTTCTGTTACTGACCAAGCGATAGACAATCCATCAAAAGTAGAAGTCCCTCTTCCAATTTCGTCTAATAGCACCAAAGAGCGAGAAGTAGCCCTTCGCAAAATATGCGCTACCTCTATCATTTCCATCATGAATGTTGAGCGCCCTCTTCGCAAGTCATCACTGGCTCCAACTCTAGTGAAAACACGGTCAACCAATCCCAATTTTGCCTTTTTACAGGGAACGAATGAACCGGATTGCGCTAATATTGAAAGTAAGGCCGTCGTTCGCAAGTAGGTCGATTTTCCACCCATATTCGGTCCGGTAATCAATAAAAATCTCCGTTTTGCATTTAGATGAATATCATTCGGAACAAATCCGCTCTGAGTTTCCAATACTGGATGTCTTGCCCCCTCTGCTTTGAGATGGTCCCCTTCGGTCATTTCTGGGCGTGTCCAAGCACGAGACCTCGCAACATCAGCAAAGCACTGTAGAACATCTATTGATGCAACTCTTGCAGCAATATTAGCCAAGGTCACAACATGAGTTCTGCATTGTTCTCTAAGTGTAGTGAACATTCGATATTCTAATTCCTTGACCCGTCCGCTTGCGGTTAACAATAGGTCATCACGTCGTGCTAATTCATCGGTAACATAACGGGAACCATTGGTCATTTGTTGCTTTCTCCTCCATTGTTCAGGCACTTGGTCCTCATAGCGCTTTGTGACTTCGATAAACCAACCGATTTGCCGATTCATTCTAACCTTCAAACTTGGTATTTCCAATTCGCCTCGCAGGCTTACTTCCAATTCTCTAAACCAAGAATGTCCACTCTCGGCCGTTTCCCTAAGTTCATCAATTTCGCTATCTATTCCACTTCTAATCAGACCGCCATCCTTCAATCCAAGAGGAGGATGATCGACTAATGTATGGCGGATATTTTCACCAACATCGCTCAATACATCCAATTCATGCGATAGGTGTGAAAGCAATTCATTATCCGTTTCCTTGCATAGATTGATGACAGCTGGCATTCTTTCCAATGCGATAGCAGTAGCCAATAGGTCTCTTCCATTTGAGCGATTATAGGCTAATTGAGTAGCAAGCCTTTCCATATCTCGCAAACCCTTCAACGCTTCTCTCAACGAATCTAATCTTCTTGATGAGCGAGTTAAGGCAGCGACTGCATCATGTCTTGCAGATATTGCATCAATATCGGCTAGAGGGCGCAAAATCCATGTTTTCAACAAGCGCCGACCCATTGCAGTACGGCATTTGTTGAGGTTTGAAAGCAAACTGCCCTCATATTCACCAGTCAAGGTTGAGGTCAATTCCAAATTCCTTAGAGTCGTTTGGTCAAGTACTAAATGACCTTCCTCTTCAATGATTTCAACATCTCGAAGCGGCACCTCATCTGTGATGTGCATAGTTGAGAGATAATCTGCAGCCAATCCAGCAGCGGCTATTGCCAAAGGTGCATCATCTAAATCTAAATGGCCAAGGTCAGCAACGTTCAGAACCCTTGTCAGGCACTGTCTTCTTTTTGCTTCACTGGCTCTATGCTGGCTTATCGCAACACCATCCAAATGTGAAAACATGGCACAAAGGGTATTGTCTTCAGCATCGCTAGGTGAGATTACTATCTCGCTTGGATTCCAACGAAGAACTTCATCCAATGCTTTTGCGAATCTATCAGCACCATGGCATGTACTGGCCCAAGCCTGTCCTGTTGAAGCATCGACAACGCCCATACCAAGGCTATCACTTCCTAGGCAGATGGCTATCAGAAGCGATCTATCATCAGTTCCCAACAATGATTCTTCATACAAACTTCCAGGGGTATAGATTCTGCTAACCGTTCTTTCAAGAATCTTGGCACCTTCTCTCAATTCCTCTTCTTGTTCAGCAACACAGACTTTGTGTCCTGCTTTTAGCATGCCACGGATATTATCTTCCAAGGCGTGCCATGGAAAACCTGCCATGCGAATTGGGTCGTCGGCCTTTTTGTCTCTCGAAGTTAGAGCAAGGCCAAGAACTTCACTAGCGATTTCAGCATCATCGTGGAATAATTCATAAAAATCGCCCATTCTGAAGAATAAGATGGTATCTGGGTGCGATGATTTAATTTCATCAAACTGGTCCATCATTCCTCTTTTTGACATGCCAAAACCCCGTCAACGCTCACGCCGGATGTAATGGTCAATGACGAGAGCACATGAAGATTATCGCTATTCCTTCCTCCGTAGGAGGAATAACTCCAGAAAACAAACAGAAATGTTTTCAACTTTTTCAATTAGTCAATGCACGGTTCAATAGTTACGATATCTATCCAATGCTGTCCAGCCCATCACAACTAATATAATGCTACATGAAGTTAAAAATGCAAAGTTCAAAAACCCTCTTCCAGCCTCTATAGAGTTCTGTGCTGTAAGGTCAATCGTCATCAATTCAAATGCGCCATTATCATCCATTCCATGCATGAAAATCACACCATCTTCATATTCGGAGACTTCTATTTCCAGTGGAATTGGTTTAGCCAATTCCTGGACCTCAACAATTCCGTCATTGAAACTAGCAATCGATGTCGTTCCTTTTTGCCCAATAAACCAAGTATATCCCTTTGAATCTGTAATTGCAGATTGAGATGGAAGGTCAAGATGGGTGATTGAACCATCATCTTCAATTTGATATGCACCAGTATTTGCAGCGATTATTACTTGTGAGTTACCAGTTGAGAATGAGTTGTGTATTTGTCCTTCTTCACCCGTTGTAAATGAGATCAAAACAGGCGACACTGAGAGGTTTCCTTGCCATTCAACGATTCCAATCGCAGTGCGTACACTCGGACTTGCCGGACTGTCACCAGAACTTTGGGCATTGGCGATAGTACCTGTTGCCACCCACTTATCTTGTGATAGATGGACTATGTTATCCCAATTGACTGAATTGGAATTAACCATTGGTGGTGAAGCGACATAATATGACAATGCTCTAATCGTTGAAGTGCCATCATTTTCTTGAGTGACTATCATAGCAGAATCAGGCCCTCCGTTTTCTTGATAATCATCTATCCAAAAGTCATCAGTAGAGTTAATATTCCAATTTATCCATTGTCCATTGAGATTGATTTCAACTAATTGGGTGCTAGCAATAGATAGCATTGCCCTATCGCCGTCCATTTCATTCATAAAACGGATTTCATCACCTTTGTCATATTCCGATGGCTGATAAATCATATTGGCTGTTTCAGCAGAATCCTGGATGTAAAGAAAATGTCCTTGCCCTGGGACATACATGTGTGTTAGTTGGCTGGCAACACTGCCATCGCTGCCAAAATAAACAACATCGAGAACCCGACTGTCATCGTGCATAGCCTCGCCAGCGCCCAAATCAACGCCAGCCAAAGTGCTAGTTCCTTCAATAGCGAATCCGCCTATGATGGCGAATATGAAAAAAAGGCTAATTGCGAGCCATTGGTGCTCACTTTCCTCCTCCAGCAACTTACGCCAGCGACCTGCCATAGTTGCTTGGCAGGGGTGGGGGCAAAAGAAGGCTTTCATGGAAGTGTTTGAATGGGTGCTATTTTGCGATATTTCATTATTTGATGAGAAGGATGTCAATCAAAGGGATGATAAGGGAACCATTGGTCGCAAGGTTGCTCGGAAGTATACATATGGCACGAAAACCAGCATCCATGTATCGTCAATTGAAAGGACCGGCTTATACTCGTCGCAAGTATATTGGTGGTGTTCCTAACAATCGTATATTGAAATTCTACATCGGTAATCGTAGAGCTGCTGAACTTGGTAATTTCAAAGTAATCATTGAATTACGCTCTGATAACAATGTGCAAATTCAGCACAAGGCACTCGAAGCAGGCCGTGTTATTGCTAATTCAACAATTCGTAAAATTACAGGAATGGATGGATATGCTTTGCGCGTACACACCTTCCCTCATCATGTATTGCGAGAGAATAAGCAAGCAACAGGTGCAGGTGCTGACCGTGTATCTCAAGGAATGCGTTGCGCATTCGGAAAGAATGTCGGAACAGCAGCCCGTGTTAAGCGTGGCCAGAGAATTATGTCAATTCAAACAGATCCTGAACATTACCTATTAGCACGTGATTCATTGCGCAAGGCTAGCATGAAAATGCCAACACCTTGTACAATTCGCCTTATTGCGGGTCATGAGCACCTTAAGGGTCTAATTTGACTACTGATGCAGGGATTCGCTCCCTCATCAAGCATCACATCTTGTTGTCGTGGCGCGGATACCAAATACCGACGGCCAATACGAATGAATAAAGGGAGGTGAGAATATGCGAGTTGCAGTTTTGAGAGAAGATAGTTGTCAGCCAAAGAAATGTAATGACGAGTGTCATGCATTTTGTCCTCCGGTTAGAAACGGCCAAGAATGTATCATCTTAGATGACCGTTCAGGTAAACCAATTATTTCCGAGAGTTTGTGCATTGGATGTGGAATATGTATCAATAAATGTCCACACGATGCCATAATCATTGAGAATTTACCTAGCGAATTAGAACAGGACATGATACATCGCTATTCAATGAATGGATTCCGTTTGTTCCGATTACCTACACCGAGTAAAGAAAGCGTGGTAGGAATCCTTGGACCAAACGGCATGGGCAAATCAACTGCTATTAACGCACTTTCAGGCCGCCTAATCCCCAACTTAGGAGAGTGGATGGACAAAGAATGTAATTGGGATGGAATTATTGAGACTTTGCCGAGAGGCGAATTGCGGAATTTCTTCATTTCAGTTCGGGAAGGAAAAATAAAAGTTGCATTAAAGCCTCAAAACATTGACCGATTGCCAAAGAGGATTCAAGGAACAGTTCGTGACTTGCTGAGTAAAGTTGACGAGAGAAATATGTTTGATGAGATGACAACTGAATTAGGTATTTCTCATCTCCTTGACCGAACTGTACAACAATTATCCGGTGGAGAATTGCAAAGAATGGCGATATGCGCAACACTATTGCGTGATGTTGATGTTTATTTCTTTGACGAGCCATCATCCTACTTAGATATCCACGAACGAATGAGAATTGTAAAAATTATTCAGAAGTTAGCAGAGACTAAACGAGTTCTAGTAATAGAGCACGATTTGGCAGTGCTCGATGTCTTAGCGGATTTGATTCACATCGTATATGGGAAGAAAGGAGCATTTGGAATATTTACGCCAGCTCGTTCTACCAGGCAAGCGATAAATACCTACCTGGATGGCTTTTTGCCAGAACAAAATGTTCGTATCCGTGACAAACCGATAAAGTTCCTAAATCACCGTGCCCATGGAGCAGAACTTGGCAACGAAGTAATCAGTTGGGGTGGCTTGGAAAAGCAATTAGGTGATTTCAAATTAGAAACCGGAGATGGAGCCGTTCATAGAAGCGAAGTTGTTGGAGTAGTCGGTCCCAATGGAACTGGTAAATCTACAATGATTAAAATTCTTGCAGGAGAGCATGAATATGATGGAGGGTGGGTCAGCAGTGGCTGTAGTATCTCCTACAAACCTCAGCATATTGATGTCGATATGGATTGTACAGTTCAAGTTTGGTTGGATAGCGAGATAGGCCCACGCTGGAGAAGTGGGGAATACCATAGCAATGTGATCAAGGTATTAGGGATTGATGAATTATTACCAAAACGTGTCAAGAAGTTGTCCGGCGGAGAAAGGCAGGCGGTTTCAATTGCTATCTGTCTTGGCCGAGAGGCTGATTTATACTTGCTTGACGAGCCAAGCGCCCATCTTGATGCTAGTGCTAGAATGGAGGCAGCAAAGGCGATTAGAAGGACAATGGAAGCAAATGAGAAGTCCGCATTCGTGATTGACCACGATGTCTACTTTATCGATATCTTAGCAGATTCTCTTCTAGTGTTTGAGGGCGAAGGTGGCAAAGTCGGAAAAGCCGAAGGCCCTTTCCCATTGAAAGAAGGAATGAATCGTTTCCTTTCGGGAGTCAATATCACCTTCCGTCGTGACCATGATTCTAAGCGGCCACGAATCAACAAGTCTGAATCAAGGAAAGATAGGGAACAACGTCAGGCCGGTGATTTCTATTCATACCAGTCCTGATGTGCAAATAATAGCGTATTCTCTAAGTCCTGCGGGAGATTGGTGATGAATAATGCCGGTAAGTAA
>DUCL01000228.1:0-5182 GCA_012959845.1 Candidatus Poseidoniales archaeon | reverse complement strand
CACAAGTCCTCGGTATTGTCTTAGAAGATGCAATTTGTTCTATAATGATGCAAAGACCCGTCGGCATTGATTCCTTAAAGGAGTTAAAGCAATGGGCGGATGGATTCATTGAAGATTCTGTAACCACAGTATTATCTGAAGGCGGTAAATTGTGGAATGAAGGAATTTGGCGGGTAGATGAGAATTGGGACGATGTCGATGTTGAAAGAGTACGAAGAAGAATTAACGGTGGATTGGAATTATTTTTTGAAGAAGTAGAAGCATGTCATTTAGCCAATGGAGGACCTTATCTTGAGTTATTCCGCAGTGGACAGCAACCATTCAAAGTAGCAGCCCCATCTTGGGGAGATGAGCCTGTTTTCCCTTTGCCAGATAAGGTGCCAAGCCTTGAACTTAGAAAATGGTCTACGGGCGTTGATGCAGATTGGAAAAGCAAAGGAAGCCCTGTATCTTGGTCGGAGGCTTGGGAGATTGCTCGCCCTTGGGTAAAAGACCCAAGAGTACACCAACCACAGAGGATGTTCCATCAAGATGGTTGGGCTGCGGGAGAATTGGACCTAGTCCTGCGTTGGGATGGAAGGATTCGCTTGATAGATGTCAAATCAGGCGACCCGACATCAAGATTTGCAGTATCTCTTCAGCACCAATTGGGATTCTACAGTTGGCTTTGGTATGAGACGCATGATAAGCAAAGGGTAGACGGTATGGAAGGCTGGTATCTCGATGGCCCACAACGAGTATTATTCGATGCACCCAATGCAGAAAATTTAGAGGTGATGACAGGTGTATTCAAGGGAGTGCATGAAAAGATGCAAGCGATGGGTTCAGGGCCTGCAAAACTGCCAGTTCCACTTGAAGAAGCATGTGATGGAGAATCCGCAGGTTGCCATTGGTGTAGTTTAGCACTGGATGGAGAGTACTTGGTAAACGATGAGTTATTGAAATCAATTTACGATGGAGAGGAAATAATAATGACCAAGCCCAGTGAAAAATTACAGCAAATACCAGAGAGAGTTAGTGTTGCTGGGAAGTTTACGGGTGCATGGGGTCCATTGCCGAACCATTTTGCTGAGCCGGTATTAGGTGCGATGTTAATGGCGGGGAAGACTCAGATAACCATTGAAGAAAGCCAACCGGGGTCGTTTCCACAACTGCATGATTGTCCACAAGGAGAAATTGTTATTCTCGATGCACTTCCTGGTGTATGGAGAGGTCAGGCAAGATTGTATGTTGACAATAATACTAGAATAATTAGCAGACAAGATGCAGAACAAGAGTATGAAGATCTCGCTCAGAGGTTGACACGCATTGGTTTGTTGAGGACTAGAGCAAATGTAGAGGGTATCGTTCTATGCATTGCAAAACGAGTTGGAAAAAGATTGGATGGTAAACCATGGGCCATGCTCTCAATGCACCTGTGGGATGGAGAGCATGTCGTTGAAGTCGCAGCTTTCGGTTCTAGCATTTCTGGTGCTATGGAAGAGACAAAACCAGGAGATTCATTGAAGATGACGGGTGCTGAAATTGGTTGGAGAAATGGATTACCACAGTTGCGAATAGATATTCGTTCAACCAGACTTTCTTTCAAGAGAAAAGAGAGGGTTTTAGAGGGTTGAATGTAACCCTCATTGTATGCCGGTGCAAATTGCGAGTGAAGAGGATTCAATTGGCCCATATAATCGCTTATCAGCGAGTCAAGTAAATTTGTATAACAATTGTTCACGCCTATGGTTTTATGAAAAAATCCGCCGCTTTAGAATGCCGCAGATACCGGTATTATTCGTTGGTCGGGCTGTTGAAGATGCTGTTTGCAAAATGCTGCGAGAGTCACCTGGATTAATGGTTTCAACTGCAGATTCAAAAATATTAGAATCAACACCATTGGATGAAAACGGCCTTCCAAGTAGAGAAGGTGGAGACTGGCCGGCAACAAAATTGCTGGGATTACCGTCAAATATGCAGCCTTCAACAATTGAAGAGTTAAAGGAATGGGGGCGAAGTCGATTAGATATTCATCTCCCATTATCATTGGAGGCAATGAAGCAAGAATGGCAGAAAGACGAAAGGAAAGCAGGAGATTGGTCTACTGTAAATACGCAGTATTGTCTTGAAATGTGCTATTCTGCATTAGATATGCACCTTGTGGAATTACAGCGATGTGTTGAAGCCAATGGAGGGCCTAATCTTGAAAGTTGGCGAGAAGGAAAGAGAGACCATTGGCCTGCACCTGATGGCAGGGATTTCAAACTAATAAGCAGCCATCCTCTTGCTAGTAAGGACTCCTTTACTCATATTGAAGCATGGGAGGTTTGTCGGCCATGGTTTGTAGACCCTGGTGCTGAAAAATTCACAATGAACACCATCCATCCACAACACTGGTTTCAAGGAGAATATGATTTAATCTATCGCTGGGATGGTAAAATAAAAATCGTTGACTTAAAAGCGAGCGTTGGCAAAGGAGACCGCTCTGGAAATTACATAGACCAACTTCGTATCTATGCCATGTTGTGGTGGGTAACTCATGGGAAAAGTGAAACTGTAGACTCGCTTGAAATTTGGTATTTAGGTGCCGATGCGGTTAAAGAAATCGAAGTACCTACTGTAGAAGAATTACAAAAAATGGAAACTGAATTAGAGCAGATGTGGAAATTGCTCAAAGAGAATAAGCCAGATATTGATCAATGCCCTCCAAACCCAGCACCTATGCGAGGATTTTCCGCAGGTGGTAAGTCAATTGACGCTCCAGATGAATCACGTTGCGAAAGTTGTGATTGGGAGCCGATTTGCCCGGGCGGTTCAGGAAACGATGATTTGCCAAGCGCCGGAATTGTCAATCTGCCTGGCTTAACATCAAGTTTTGATATTACAGAGATTGCCCAATTAAATCCCCGTGCAACCATCGTAGCAGAGGTATTTTCTGTTGTTGGCGCCAATACAAAGCCAGTACCTCAAATTACTATTACTCAAGGAACAAATTTTGCAAAAATACAAATAATTTCTGAAACGCATGAATCGGGTCAGAAAAGTTGGCCACAGGGAATAAAGAAAGGTGATATTGTCAAATTAGACGGAGTGGTTTTTACGACAAATTGGAAAGGAGAAATTATTCTCAAAGTTGACCCGCATGCAATAATAATTCCTGCATCTCCAAGTGAAGAATGTACTACTGATTTGATGTCATATAGAGCAAAATACCATGTTGCAGGAAGGGTAATTTATCGTTTTGAAAAGCGTGGAATAGGTCGCAATGGCAAGGAATGGCACAGGAAAGGAATGATGATTCAAGATTCTACAGGTGCGATGAAAGTGGGCGGATGGGCTAACGATTGGGGTCCTCAATATGATACAGTGAATATTGGAGATACAGTAGTTGTAGCCAATATTGGAATCGATGCATGGGCAACCGAAATACGCGGAGAAATTTCCCGAAATTCGACATTCCAGACAATTGACCGGATTTCTAGGTGACGAAATAGTTATCCAATTATTTCAATTACACATTAGGCTCTCAATCTCAATATTGGAACCATAATAAACTTAGAAAGATGAGATATTTCAAAGATAGCCGGTAAAACACTTTTTACATATAAAGCGGTGCTTGGTTCATGTTTGATGAGACTCTATACAGCGAGGTGGTCTCATTTGCCGGATATTTGCCCGAAAAAGTAGTTTATACCAAGGAGATTGCTCCACTTGGTTCAATACCAAGGAAGATTGATTTTGAGAGGCTGACGGGAATAAAATCACACCGAGAGGTTGGTGATGGGCAGGGTTCAGTTGAATTAGCATATGAAGCGAGTATTAAAGCCTTGAAACGAGGTAATACTAAGGCTGAAGATATTGACCTAATTATTAATTGTTCAGTTTCTAAACTTGATAGTGAATTGAAACAAATTCTTGAGCCAAGTTTTGCGGCATTATTGGCCGAACGTTTAGGCGCCACCAATGCAGACCATTTTGATGTGGCTAATGCCTGTTCAGGAATGATTACAGCATTGAAAGTTGCTGATATGTATATCAAAACGGGTATGGCAAAAAATGTTCTCGTGACCTCTGGAGAACATACTTCTCCAGTGATATATGAGGCGAAAAAAGTTTCATTTTGGCTTAATCCTAGTGCAGTCCCCTCATTATCTGTGGGCGATGGAGGAGGTGCTTATCTTCTTGGAGTAACCTCAAATCCTAACATGCTTCGATTCGGCGAACCACAAACACTTGCGCAATACGATTCATATTGTATCGCTGATGCAGCGATTAGAGCCCCAGGTCCTAAAATGAGGACCAAAGGGAAGAAGTTACACCAAGCTGCGATGAAACAGTTGATTCCATCATTTCAAAGAGTGCTCAAGATATTAGAATTGGATTGGTTGGAGATAGACCATATCATCACCCATCAAACTTCAGCAAAAATCATTGAACGCGGTAATAAAATAACTGAGGGTCTGTTTGGACAGTGCAAATGCTACCATATTTGTGTTGATAAAACAGGAAATACTGCGAGTACAACGCATGCAGTTGCCCTTGAACAAGGATTGCAGGAAAATCATTTCAGTGCGGGTGAAGATGTCCTATTGCATTCGTATGGCTCTGGTCTAAATATCTTCATTGCATATTTTATTATTCCAAAGGGGGTTAGTTCATGGTCGTGATCGCTGCATGGGCCGATGGTCCAATTACAAGCAAAGATAACATCAAGGGATGTGCTAAACTTGCGAGAAAGGCGTGTGAAGATGCTAATATCTCTTTGCAAGATATTGGAATAGTGATATTCTCCGGCGTATATCGTCCTAATTTCCGCTCAGAACCATCTTGCGCATCTCACATACAAAGCAAACTAGATATCCGTTGCCACGATTTAGACTTATCAAGTAAACATTGCTTCAGTTTTGACATTATTGATGGGAGCAGGGGCCCACATAGAGCAATTCAAACAGCCGGAAATTTTATTCAACAATCAGATGCAAAGTATGTATTAGTGGTTTGTGCAGATGTAAAACCATCAAAAAAATGTGAATGGCCATACCAAAACCACGCTCTAGCAATGATATTATCAGGTAATGGCGAGGGAATCAGGTATCTTAGTGGAGAATATAGTGGCGGGAAACTGATGGCACATTCCAAATCTTCTTTTGACCCGAAGAAGAAAGTTCCGATAATCAAATATTTTGGCGATCCAAATTGT
>DUCL01000227.1:1351-11520 GCA_012959845.1 Candidatus Poseidoniales archaeon | reverse complement strand
GGATGCTTCACCGGTCATTCTGAATTCTGCTGCCGTTACTTCAGCACCATAAGGAATAGAAAGAATACCCGCTGTTCCAGTTCCACTACCGGTAAATGTGTGCTCATATGTGGTGGTACCATCACTAAACTGCGTTTCCGTTGTTGCGGATGTTGCAAATGGGGCAAGTGTAGAAGTAATAAAAATTAGAGATAAAAATATTGCAAGTCGCATCAGAATCACCGTCGCTCCTGTCAAGGGCCTTTGGCCCTCAGTGTCTAAAGCATTTCAATCATCCCCCTCGCGGTCAAATGCAAGAAGCGGTGTTGTGTAACCTTCAATAACAATACGGTTGTGTGCCAAACAGGACGGGATACAATGATAATACGGTTATTTTCAAAATGGTGGGTAGGACAACATGGCAAGCATTTGGCAATAACAACGATGGCTTGTAGTTCATCAATAATCATCATGCTGCTCTGTCTTTACCAGATATTAACCTTACAAGACCATCCCGATTGGGGACAGCATACTGGACTAGCAATTGTTTTGGGAATCTTGTCATTCATGCTTATGATTGTCTCAGGCCCTGAAATGCTTGTTTTACGCGGTCATGTCAATACTCTTGAAGAAATAAAACAAATAGAATCAATTTCTGAATTACGACGTCAAAAGAGCGATGGAAACTTTTCCGCATCGGTACTAGGTGCTGGCCATGATGTCGCATGGGGAGAATTCCTTCAAAGCAAAGGACTTCGCCGCTAAGGGTGGAGGAAACCCCTGTGGCAGATGAAGACCCGCTGAAATCCTTGATTAGGGAAATACTTCTTGCCGCTTCAATGATTGGAATCCTAATACTTGGATTGTGGGCACATACAGGTTCAATGCCACCGTTAGTTGTTGTAGAATCATCATCAATGATCCACAATATTGATGGAGAAATAGGTAGCATTGATGCCGGAGATTTAATCCTAGTTCACAATCAACCTTATGATTCAATTGTTACATTTGCTGAAGCTGGTCAAATCGGCTCTCAATACCATGGATATTCATCTCATGGCATGGAAGGTGATGTCATAATTTATGAGAAAAATGGAGATGCTGGAACCCCTATAATCCATAGAGCAATTCTTCGCGTTAATCCGCATGATACTTACTCACCATCACGTGATGTCGATATTAATCCATCAAATGATGATTATTGCCCAAACGGTGGCACATATGACAAATATACAATTGATGAAATTGATGGAAAGGTCGGAACTTGTGTTGAAAATTGGGATGTTCCGGGAACGAATCAAACTGCTGTTGAATCAGTCACTATCCATTTTGATGGAACTCAAGCAGGATTATATGACTGTAAAAGGCCATCTCATGCCAATGTTGAATCATATCTTGTGGTTTGGCAATGGCAACCAAAACATGCAGGAATGTTGACGTTGGGAGATAATAACAAATGTTCAGTTGACCAAGGCAGTTCCGCAGTAAATGGCTCGTCAGGAGTGCATAGCCAAAGCGGTTTGGTTGGCCCTGTTACCAGTGATTGGGTCATCGGAGTTGCTGGCGGCGAACTACCTTGGCTCGGTACTGTAAAACTAATGGTTAGCGGGAGTGATTCACCTGGAACTGCATATGTGCCTACATCATCGTTCTACTGGTTATTCACATTAATTGCATCAGTTTTGATTGCACCAATGATAATTGAACCACTGATTAACAAACTGATGCAACGCTCTCCTGAAGTGGGTCAAGCGAATAAGGAATCAAAATATCTTGTGCTTGAAGAAGAGTGATTATTCTTCCATTTTCCGCCTCTTTTGTTAACGACTTGTTCAAGAAGGGTGGGCGCTGAGACCACTACATAGGGGTGGGGAGAGTATGTCAAACGTATTTTCCACCCTACATCCTAAATTGACAGAAGCACTGAAAACTCGAGGGTGGAAACCTACTCCAGTACAACAAATAGCACTACCAGAAATAATGTCCGGCGAGGATAGAATCATCATTGCACCTACTGGTTCTGGAAAAACACTATCTGCAGTATTGCCGATTCTGCATCGTTGTTTAGAAGAGGATTGGGGTCCATTAGCAGTGATATACATCACTCCACTGCGAGCATTGAATCGGGATATTGACCGAAGATTGGCCGAAATCGCTGAAGCGGTCGGACTAAAAATTGGTTTGCGCCATGGCGATACCACACAAAGTGAAAGAGCCAAACAAGTGCGTAAACCACCACACCTATTGGTAACAACGCCAGAAACATTCCAACTGATGTTCACTGGAAAAAATCTGAGAAAACTATTGACTACTGTAAAGGCTGTAATCATCGATGAAGTCCATGATTTGGCCGCAAGTGAAAGAGGCTGGCAATTGAATATCGGGTTGTCTCGATTGCAGATGATGACGGGCAATCCGATACAAAAAATTGGATTATCTGCTACAGTTGGAAACCCTGAACAAGTCGCACAATGGCTTTCACCAAATAAAGGTAAAGCGGTTGTCGCAATGGGCCATAGAGATACCAAATTAACAGTAGAGGCTGAACCTGCAACTGACGAAGATGAAATTGGTTGTATGGAATTAGCAATTCAGTCACCAAGAGAACATTCAACATATCGCAGATTGATAAAAATCTTGAGAAAGGACCCACCTTGCTTAGTTTTCGTCAATTCTAGAAACGATGCTGAAACGATTGCTAGCAGATTGTCAAGTATGGCACCCGACCTATCTATTGGCGTTCATCATGGCTCCTTAGCCACTAAAACTCGGCAAAAAATGGAAGATGATTTACGCGAAGGAAACTTATCTGGTCTAGTATGCACATCCAGTTTGGAATTGGGAATAGATGTTGGAAAAATCAATCGCATTGTGCAAATGAAAAGCCCGCGTTCTGTTGATTCAATGTTACAACGTGTTGGCCGAGCAGACCATCGTTTGGGCGGATTAGGACGGGGCCATTTACTATCATGGAATGCAGATGATATCGCAGAGGCTGCTGTCATTGCTAGGCGAGCAATGGAGGGGAAAATTGAACCTATTGAATGGAGAGATATGCCATATTCTGTTGCAGCAAATCAAATCGTTTTGATGGCACATTCATTCGGAGCTGTACCTATTTGTGATATCACAACAAGCATTGCCAATAGTAGCCAATTTGAACGATGGAGAGAAGAAGATACTGAAAATATTGCAAAAATATTATCCGATGGATGGGTAGTAAAAATTTGCACCAATCCTGCCGAAGTGGCTTGGTATAGATGGCCAAAAACCATCTATGAACTCGCTCGGATTGAAGCGTTAGCAATAGGTGAAGAATTACCTGAAGAGAGGCCACTATACACAGTACCAGAAGAGGAAATCCCAGATGCGATAAAGAATCTCAGTGTAAAAGTCCCTAAACGATTCGCCAAGGGTTGGATCTCAACTGCTGGAAGAACACGCCAATGGGTCACAAACCATCTTTCAATGATTCCTGACAAACAAAAATACCGAGTTCGTGATGCTGTGACAAGGTCAAGTTTAGGAAGCGTAGATGAGGCTTTCGTGCTAAGTCTAAATGATTCTGGTGAAGATGATGATGGCTCTCCAAGGCGTTTCGTAATGGCTGGAAGAACCTGGCTAATCATCGATGCAGACTCTGAAAAATCAGAATTGCTGGTAACTCCTGTTACCGACCAAGCCCATGCACCTCAATGGACTGGAGAATTACCGCCGGTACCAAAAGAAGTTGCAAGAGATATAGGTCGTCTTCGCCAATTGATTGCTGAAGATTTGAATTTGCTTGAAGGAGTCGAAGATGAGGAAGAAGATAGTGAAAATCAAGTTGGATTAGATGTTAATAGCATCTTTGCACAACGTGATTCAAAATTGTCTGAGCATCCAATTGATGGTGAGGCAATGAGTTTACTCAGTGAGGCGATTAGAGAGCATATTGAAGCAACCGGGCACCTTCCTACCGACCGGAAAATAACCATTGAAGAAAGAGATGATGCGGTGGTAATCAATTGCTGTAATGGTTCAAGAATCAATGAAGCGATTGGCCAATTTTTGCTAGCGATGGCAAGCACAAAATCTGGTGGTTGGGGAAGATTGGTGGTCGAGCCAACAAGAATCTCACTGCAAGTATCAAGTGTTAACGGGCGTGATTTCCTAAATTGGTTGATGGATACTCCTCCGGATGCAATCGCTGGACTTCTGAGTGTAACATTGCCAAATTCTCGCCAAGTGCGATGGAGGTTCGCCCAAGTTGCCAAAACTTTCGCAATACTGAGGCATGGTGTTGATCCGAGAAAAATAAATTTGCAAGCATTGTTGAAGAAATATCGTGGCACAGTAGTAATGGAAGAAGTTCTTGGCAAATTATTCCATGAGAGAATGGATGTTGAAGGAGCAAGAGATATTATTCATGCTATTCAATCTGGGTTAATCGATATTGAAATAACTGCAACTGGACCTTTGGGAATCTCAAGCCACAATAGCCGTGATATGCTATTGCCGAATTGGGATAACGCTGCAGTAAGGGCCAGATTGAAACTAAGACTAGAGAATGAAAGAGCAGTATTATGTTGCTTAAAATGTAAAGCGATTAGAAGATTTAGAGTTGCCAGATACAAAGAGATGGATGGTGCAAAAATATGTTTGAAGTGCAAAGGGCGAATGATGGCTTGTGCGAGAGAAGGAATGCAAAAAATGCTTGAGGAATGGGTTAATTCAACCGATCCTAAGGATGAAGGACGTATGATGAAGAACGCAACTACTGTTGCGAGTAGAGGTTATGATGCGATTCTATGTTTGATGGGCAGAGGGATTGGAGAGGCAACCGCTCAACGAGTATTGAGGAAAGTTCGTCCTAATGACCAAGATTCCCTATTGCACATGATTCACAAAGCCGAAGTTGAATATGCAAGAACCCGCCGCTTTTGGCAGTAATTATTCAATTGCGAAATTAAGTTTTCAATTGGAAAATATCATCTCAATATTTACCATTATTTCCCTTGCTTGAAGATAATTAGCCAAAGATGCTATGAGACATACCACTAAGCAGTTACACGGGGCAGACAATGGAAGAGGTTCGCCAATGGCTCAATTCCTCTAAATCCAAAGGGATGGCTTTGGGTTTGCCAAATACAAAACAGGCATTAAACCGATTGAATCTTCATTTTGATAACACCCACATTTTCCATGTTGCAGGAAGCAATGGAAAAGGAACTACTTGTGCAATACTAGCAGCCGCATTACAACTCTCTGGCCATTCAAGCGTATTGTTTACATCCCCACATGTCAGCAAAATTGAAGAAAGAATTAGAATAAATGGAAAGCCTATTGCCAGTGACTTATTTGATAGCGCATTGGCAGAAGTAATGCAGATTAGTCAAGAAGAGCCTAAGATTGATTTGACTTTTTTTGAAATAACATACCTTTGTGCAATGGTAACTGCATCAAGCCATAATATCGATGTATTGATTTTGGAAACAGGCTTGGGAGGCAGACTTGATGCAACTAGAACTGCTCCGGCAGATACCTGTATCATCACTTCTATTTCGGCTGAGCATACAGAAATCTTAGGTGACGATATTTGTAAAATCGCTAAAGAGAAGGTTGCAATAGCAAGACCAGGGATTAAAATAATTATTCGCGACCCTGAAAACGATGAAGTAAAATCTGCCATGTGTGAAGAATGTCAATCTGCTGGAAACATAGAACTTGGTGAAACTCCGTTACCGGCTCAACCAATATTTGTTGAGATACCCCCGATGGTTACCACGCGGCAAGAGGCTGCAATCCTTGTAGATCAAGCATTGAAACGAAATGGAATGGATACATCAAATGTTTGGCAAGCAAAAAATTCAATTCGCTGGCCTGCTCGAATGCAATTTATTCCTGCTGCAAAAACAGGTGGCCATGAATTCTTACTCGAAGGCGCTCATAATCCAAGTGGGATGGAACGGGTGATGCCGGAGGTTGCAAATATTATTGAAACTTACAAAACACAAGTATGGTCATTGATTTTTGCATCGTCACCGCAACAAGAAATGGACAAATTTGTTGCCCCATTGCTAGAATATTGCCAAAAAAATCCACCTCGTCAAATCATTGTCACCGCACCACAGGGTGGAAGATACCCTGGTGTTGAACCTCAACAATTGATGAATTACTTCATGGGCATTGATTGTGATATTTCCGCTGTGGAATATCCTGAAAGTGCACTGGCTATTTTAGAGGAAGAAGAAGCGTATGATGTTGGCCTAATCGTCAGTCTTGGCTCTATTTATTTGCAAGGCAACATTCTCGGTTTGCTATTTCTCGACAGCGATGATGACCTAAGTTTACTAGCGAAGAGATGAAAGAAGAATAGTGTTAGCAATGATTGGGTGAGGGTATGAAGGACAAGCATTTGGCAATCCGGATACAACAGTGCTTAGCTTTGGCTGAGGCTTCAAATTGCCCTCGCAGAAAATTCGGTGCATTATTGGTTGACCCTGCGAGAAATGTAATTTTGATGGATGGCTACAATGGTGGACCACGAGGCGGAGGACGCCTTTGTGGAGGTGAAGAATGCTTGAGGGACAGCCAAGATATAGTTTCAGGAACAAGGGTTGAAATCGGTTGCCATCATGCTGAAATGAATTTGATTTGTAATGCTGCTGCCAATGGCGTCTCTACTAATGGTGCATGGCTAATCGTTACTGGCGAACCTTGTATGATGTGTGCAAAATTGATTCATCATTGCGGAATTTCAAAGGTGATTATTGTTGATGGTGGTTTCATGGGAGAAAATGGTATTGGCTATCTGACTTCACATGGTGTTGAGATTCAAAGTACCGATGGTCCCAAGGACCCGAGAAGTCAAAATTAGTTTTTTGAAACCATTTTGAATAGTTAAAGAGACTGTGTTTTCCCCCTTTAGGGGGAATGTTTTGAGAGAGAGAGTCATATGCAAGCCCTAACTCGCATCTGCTATGAGCGACGATGATAATCCCGAAAATACGGGCCGAAAAGTTTCCGAAGATTTCGTTGCAGTTGAGAGAGAACTTCGCAATGAATCATTTTTTGATTCTATAAAAGATCAATTGTCTGGCATGATAGGAATGGCATTTATGTTTGTCATAACTATCGCAATCGCTCTTTTCATTCGCCCTTGGTATGATGTAGCAGGATTACATGCATTTGGAGAGGCTGGAGCAACTCAAGTCAAATATATCGCACTTGAATTAACATTCATATTCATTTTTACTGCTGCAATTCTAGTTCTTGCCAAATACAAAAAAGACTGGATTATCAAATATGGAATAATGGGTATTTTGGCAATCGCATTGATGTACACAACAGTTCCTCTCGCACATATGTTTGTGATTGATTTTGATGCTGAACCTTTTGAATACGATGCTGCTTCAACCAATACCAGTGAATCTTATCTTATTCAATATGGATTGGATGGTTTTCTAACCTCTGAACTAACCGGTGAAGCCGATGGGCCTTGGAACGATTCTGTAAGTTATTGGCAAGGCCAACCGTTTGAAGGAGAGCCGGTTTGGCAGGTTGAACAACAGCGAGCCCCTGGTAATGATATAGGAGAAACAAGGGTTGTACTAAGTGACAATATTGCAACATTTACCAACGGTGTTTGGATTTGGACTGTCGACATTGATACTGGTGAAAAATTGAACACTTATGCTTGTCATGCTTACGATGGAGAACAGTTGGTTTCCCTTCCAAATATGCATACTGGTTGCTCTTTAGCGGTGCAAATTGATGATTCGATGTATCTAATAGCCAATGAGGGTACAATGTTCCATTACAGAGTTTTTGGAGATGTACTTTCACCGGGACCTCAGGGGGTATGGGCTTTACCAACCAATCTCAATGTGGATGGAGATATACTATATTCTGAAGTAATTTCTGAGGATAGATTGCTTATCAGCACTGCAACACAACTATGCATTATTGAGTTAGAAGAAACAAATGAACATCAGCCGGTAGTGGGGGTTATTGAGCCTGCAACTGCTGCATTTGTGAGAAATTCAACTGGAAATTATACTAGTTTTGATTTCGGACACTCCCCTTGGTCTGATGTAACTATGGAAAATGCAAGTGCTAATACTGGATTTATTCTACTTGGTGAAGAAAATGGCGATGTACTTGGATTTGAATGGAATCAATCGGCAGAGGTTGAGGTTGAAGAACAAACTAGTATGCATTTGATGGATTTTTCCGATACAATTCAATCTGTTAGATTAACCGACTTGGATACATCCGGTTATACAGATATGCTCATCACCACAGGTGATACAGCACACTGGCTACATGGAACTTTACTAAAAAATAGAATCTCTTTCCCAGTCGATGATGATTTCACAGCAGGATATTTCATTGATGAATCGGAAAACAGTTCTCAATTTGTAGCGCTCTATGATGTGGATGGAACTATAGCCAAACACGGGCAGGTTACTGGTGAAATGATGGAATTAGAGGGATTACAACTGTATGATGGACCGTTTTTGGCTGGATTGATTGTTGCTATTGCATTAATGATTTTGTTATATGTCCATAGCGAATGGTATGTGGTTAACACCGTAGGAATATTGGTTGGTTCTGGAGTAATAGTAATGCTCGGAGTTGCATTCGTTCCTTCTCTTATCATCATTTTCATGGTTGCGGCAGCGGCATACGACGCATGGGCTGTCTACAAATCTAAGCATATGCTCGAACTGGCAGATACTATGATTGGTTTACGACTACCAATCCTGTTGGTTGCACCACAAGACAAAGGATATTCATTCAAAGATAGTACGGTACAGATTAGTGACAAGGGTGGAGAGATACCTGCTCAAACATCTTCCAAAACCAAACCTGCCAAATCTGCAGCCAAGAACAATGGCGGAGAAGCGATGTTTATGGGTCTTGGCGATGTAATTTTCCCAGGAATGTTAGTTCTATCTTGCGCTCAATGGCTCGACGAATCGGTAGCAATGCCGGTTGCACTTGGTGCATTGGTCGGTGGCCTATGTGGATATGCGGCATTGATGTATTTCGTCGCCCAAGGAAAGGCACAAGCGGGATTGCCTCTGCTAAATGGCGGTGCTATCTTAGGATATATCATAGCGGGATTATTCTTCATAGGAACATCATTGTTTAGTTTCGGAATTAGTTGGTGAAATAATGCTTGATATTACTTTGTTTAGGGAAAAACCACAAGTGATTATTGCAGATCACGATAAGCGTGGCATTCCACATGACAAAATTCAACAAGTGATTGATTTAGACAAGCAATGGAGAGATTTACAACATCAAACCAATCAACTAAGGCAACAAAAGAATGTCGCAGCTCGTGGTATTGGAGAAGCGATGAAGTCTGGAAACCGTGATGGGGCTGAGAAGATAAAGGCGCAAGTTGCAGACTTAGGTGAAAAAATAAGTTCTGCTGAAACCGCAACTGATGATGCTTTAGCAGCAAGAGATAAAATTCGCATGACAATTCCAAATATTCTTCATCCAGATGTTCCAGTAGGTGCTGATGAAAGTGGCAATACACAGCATAGTGTTCATGGTGAGAAACCAAGTTTTGATTTTGAGGCTCGAACTCATAACGAACTTATTGAAATGAATAAGTGGGTTGATTTGAAACGTGCTGCAAAGATTGTTGGTTCACGTTTCTTCTTCCTCAAGGGAGATTTGGCTCGCCTAGAATTCGCTTTACAACAATATGCTGTTGATTTCATTCGCCAGCGAGGCTTCACTTTCGTTCAGCCTCCTGCAATGATGAACCGAGAAGCCTACGAAGGTGTTACTGACTTGGCTGACTTTGAAACCGTAATGTATGGAGTCGAACCTGACAACTTCTACATGATAGCAACATCAGAACACCCACTAACAGCGATGTTCATGAACGAGACAATTCCTGAGGACCAATTACCTTTGAAAATTGTAAGTGTTTCACCTTGTTTCAGAAGAGAAGTTGGCTCACATGGGCAATCCGACTTAGGTATTTGGCGCGTCCATCAATTTACAAAAATTGAACAAATTATTTTCGCAACTCCAGAACAATCATGGGAAATTCAAGAAGAGTTGTTGCAGAATTGTATTGACTTATGGGATAGTTTGCAAATCCATTACGAGGTAGTCAATATCTGTACTGGAGATATGGGGACTGTTGCAGCAAGAAAGTATGACCTTGAGGCATGGATTCC
>DUCL01000227.1:0-1287 GCA_012959845.1 Candidatus Poseidoniales archaeon | reverse complement strand
CCGCTATGGCCAACCTGGCCATGCATCTCAACCGATTGCACACACACTCAATTCAACTGCAGTAGCAACATCTCGGGCACTGGTGGCAATTATTGAGCAGAACCAACTCGCTGATGGTAGAGTAAGTATTCCTCAAGTTTTGCGACCACATATGGGTGGTCAAGAGATTCTTGAACCATGTGATTGGGGCTGAGACAGTTGGTGAGAATATGCGTAGCATTAAGGCAATAATGTTGGTGTCAATATTTCTATTAGCACCCCTTTCAGGTTGCTTTGGTGAAGATTCGGTTAGCGAAGTTATTGCTGATATCTCTGTTGCAGAAGAACAACCATTGGTTGCAATACGCGGCCAGCCTTACTTCTTAGAAGTTGATTCTAATGTTGATTTCAAGGTGCATCGCTCTGCTGGAATGTTCTTTGTCGATGAATATAATGTGTTTAGAGATGCAATGAACTGGACTTATTCTTCTGAAGTTACAACTGTTGAATTACTGATAATTGATAGTGAACAGAGTGGGTTAGAACTTTCTGTTAGTACCATTGATGATGAAATATTTTGGAATGCAACATTAACTCTTGAAGATTCAAGTGAAATGATGTTAGTCGATGGACGTAGAGCCTTTGATACGATTGATATGTTGACTACTGATTGGAATAATAGATGGTGTGCAAGTGCTTCTATTCATGATGGTGGAGCAAACTATGAGGCTGCTGCTAATGGAATGGCAGCAATTTGGGAGACATATGGATTTGATGAAGTAGTTGTAACTCATTACGAAGATGATCCTAACCAAGTCAATGTTGTAGGCTACAAATATGGCCGATTATATCCGGACCAAATCATTTTATTGGGCGGTCATTTTGATGTTGCTTATGCATTTACCCCTCCTGGTGGTGGTACAAGTGAAGGCGCTAATGATGATACCAGTGGTTCAACTGTAAGTATGGAAGTTGCTCAAGGGATTGCAAGTCGTGAATGGGACCACACTGTTGCAGCAGCACTATGGGCATGTGAAGAAGAAGGATTACTTGGTTCTGCAGCATTCGTTAATCATTTACCAGAAAATCAAAGCATTAAGGCTTACATGAATTTTGATATGGTTTCACTAAATTATCCAATCGTTCCACCTCCTGGTTATGGCCCTTATGACTTAGGGATTGCAACAGCAGGTGCTGATGAAGGTAATCTCAGCCAAATGAATGAATGGGTACGAATGGTTGTTGAAGATGAGATGAGTTTTGATGATACTCCTCAAAATGATATTCACTGGGCCAGTGAAGAAACCT
>DUCL01000226.1 GCA_012959845.1 Candidatus Poseidoniales archaeon | reverse complement strand
CTCTTCCTTTGGTCAACAGAACTTGTGAGCAGTTATTCCAAGCACCAATACACGAATATGGAGAAGAAGGGCAACGGACTTGCTAATCCTTTCAGGAACTCCCTGACTCTGTTCACAGTTCAGTTTGCGTTTATTGCAGATTACTGTGCGCTATTCTCTTAAACGGTTGGCAAACCATGATGAGTATGGTCTTGAGTGCTCTACCAGGTGTAGGAAAAAACTTGGCTCAAAAATTAACCGATCATTTTGGTTCTGAAGAATTGGCAGTTGCATCTCTCAAAGGTGGAGATTTGGCAAGGATTGCAGAGATTGACGGACTATCTCCTAAACGTGCATTATCGCTTGCCAGAGCAGTTTCAGGAGATAGTGGAACATTCCTTGCTAGCAAAGAATCAATTCGTATTCACAAACAATTGCTGGCCAGCATTAGCGCATATGCTTCTTGCCAAGCGAGTAAAGACAGAATGCAATTGTTAACCCCAGTTGCAGACCCAAGCGAGCGCAGAAAGAAATCGCTCTTTTCTCTTGACTTTGCATCAACTCATCCTGAACTGGTTGACACTTTTTCGCAATCATGGAAATCACTTGCCATCACACGTACTCCTAACAATAGATATGAGCGCGTAGTGGTCTCAAAGCAACCGCTTGAACATCTAAAGAAATGGTGTAGAGTTCTAACACCGAGTGCAGAAGAAACTTGGAAGGATTATACAGTATTCAAGTCGATAACATGGATTGGAGGAGGTGCACCTGCTGATACACCAGATGGTTGGCTGGTCCTTGCCAATAAGCCAGAT
Source organism: Candidatus Poseidoniales archaeon (assembly GCA_012959845.1). GTDB lineage: Archaea > Thermoplasmatota > Poseidoniia > Poseidoniales > Poseidoniaceae > MGIIa-L1. The sequence goes on along the minus strand of DUCL01000226.1, from coordinate 10,733 downwards.
GAAGAATTGATAATTCCTGAAAAAACACTCGATTGGTTTCAACACAATAAACGGGCATTACAAGTTGTTAGAGAAATTGTTGAATTACAATCAATAGATGAAGACTTCCATCCATTCATAGATGCACTTTTTGCTTCGGTTGAAGGTCTTAATGCACTACCAGATTTGTTGGATGAGATAGATAATGACGGAGATATTGAAAAGATAGCTGAGGTCAAAGATTTGCTTTGGGGTGAAGTAAAATCATTATGCGAAAATGTCAATTTAGAAGTAGAGGCTTCAATGAATGACGCAAAACTTGCTCTCTCTGGTGCTGAATTGCTAGAGGCACTATCGGATGGTTCTGCATTTCAAAGAAAGATTCGCGATGCGACCAGTATGGTAATATCCGATGCTATGGAAAAAGCAAAGACAGAATTGAATGAATTTCTTGAGGGAACAGGATGTCGCAGTCCAATAGATTTGTTCAACAAAGATTGGCCTGCAAAAATCAATCGCTCTGCAGTAGACAAAATAGATGGACAATTAGAATCAAGATTAGTTACTGATAAAGCACAACATATCTACAACTTAGCAGCAAAATTAGGACCGCTTAAGAGTCACTGTGAAGATGCAATTCGCCAACTGATTGAGTTTGACCAATGGTTGGCAATAGCCAAGTGGGCACAAAACAATGATTGCACAATAGCAGATATTGTTGATGATGGAATCTATGTTGAGCAAGGACGTCATCTTCTATTGGATTGCCCAGCAGATCCTGTCACTTATGGGCTTGGTCAAGCGGCTGAGGATTCAGATAAGCAATCTTTAGCATTACTAACTGGTGCAAATTCAGGAGGTAAAACTACTCTGTTAGAATTGCTCGCCCATGTTAGCATTCTCACACATATGGGATTACCAGTTCCTGCTAAGAGTGCCAGAGTAGGTCTTGTTGAATCGCTTCACGTACTCGCTAAGGCTGGCGGAACACAAAGTGCAGGCGCTCTTGAACAGACTTTGGTTGAATTAGCAGAAGTTGTTTCAAATCCTTCTGCAAAACTGATTCTTGCTGATGAATTAGAAGCGATAACCGAGCCAGGAGCAGGTGCGAGAATTATCGCTGGAATGCTACTGGCTGCAGAATCACAACCACAAACTACCATGATGCTGGTAACACATCTTGCACCATCGATAATCAAAGCCAGTGGCCGAGATGATTTACGAGTTGATGGAATAGAAGCAAGTGGATTAGATGAGAACATGGAATTAATCGTCGATAGAACTCCAAAACGAAACCACTTGGCCCGCTCAACACCAGAATTGATTGTCAAGAGATTAGTTCAACGCTCACAAGGAAATGCCCGTGACCTATTTTCTGATATCTTGCAAATGTTTGACTAATGATGGTATATTTGTCATTATGGCATTTGCTAAATCGGTGGCAAATGCCACAAGTGCGACATCTCCCGTAGGGAGAAGTTCAAGTCAAAAACCAAAGTGGCCCAAGCATGGCTCAACCAAATGCTGCTGGTGATTTGGATGCAGTAGCGCTTGAAACAGCGCTATTGGAAACTTGGAAACAAGAAAATGCATTTCAATCCAGCATTGACTCGCGTCGCTCTGGTGCTCCTTTCATTTTCTTAGAAGGTCCGCCTACTGCAAATGGGAAACCGGGAATACATCACGTAGTCGCTCGTACTTTCAAGGACTTAGTATGCCGTTGGAAGGCAATGGAAGGTTTTCTCGTTGAAAGAAAAGGCGGATGGGATACACATGGTCTACCTGTTGAAATTGAAGTTCAAAAAAGATTAGATTTGTTGAGTAATGAACAGATAGAAGCCTTTGGAATGAAAGAATTTAATCAGGCTTGTCGTGAATCGGTTTGGACTTACGAAGAATCGTGGAGAGAGATGACTGAGCGCATGGCATATTGGATAACAATTATGTTGAATCCTGCTGGTGGGCATTGAAACAAATGTTCAGTAAAGATTTACTTTATCGAGGACACAAAGTTTTGCCTTATTGTCCTCAAACTGGAACTTCCTATTCATCTCACGAAGTTGCTCAAGGGTACAAAGAAGTTGAGGAACCTTCAGTTTATGTTAAGTTCAAATTAGTTGATGAAGATGCATCAATTCTCGCTTGGACTACCACTCCATGGACTCTTCCAGGAAATGTAGGATTAGCAGTAGGGCCAGAAGTGACCTATGTTCGTGTCAAGGTTACAGCAGATGCAGAAAACTGGCAAGGCGCTGGTGGTGCTGCAATCGGAGATGAGTTAATTTTGGCAAAAGATTTGATGAAAGAAGTACTACGTCATCATGCAGAAATTATTGAAGAATTCCCAGGTAGTGAATTAGTCGGTAAGGCATACGAGCCGTTATTTCCTGAAGCAGTCCCACGTGGTGATTCAAAAACTGCATGGACTGTTTTAGAGGCTGATTGGGTCACTACGACCGATGGAACAGGAGTCGTTCACACCGCTGTAATGTATGGTGAGGATGACTATAATCTTGGAATGGCAGCAGGTTTGCCGGCTCATCACACCGTTGAGATGAATGGTTCATTTTCTGAAGGAACTCATCCTCAATTAGATGGGCGATATGTCAAAGAATGTGATGAAACAATAATTGAATTATTGGCCAGTCCAGGTGGCTCAAACGGTAAAGGTCCGCAAAGTGGATTGCTATATCGAGTCAAACAATATGCTCACGACTATCCACACTGCTGGAGAACTGACCATCCACTTCTATACTATGCAATGGATTCATGGTTTGTGAGAATGACCGCGGTAAAAGACCGCTTAATCGAGTTCAATAGCCAAACTGAATGGGCTCCAGATTGGGTTGGAGAAGGTCGCTTTGGTGAGTGGATTCGCAATGTCAAAGATTGGGCTATTTCTCGTGAAAGATACTGGGGTACTCCACTTCCTGTATGGAGAAGTGAAGATGGTCAAATGAAGTGTGTAGGTTCAATCGCTGAACTTCAGCAAGAAGTAGCATTAGCAGTTGCAGCAGGATTTGACAATCCTGAATGTCCTGATGATGTTGACTTGCACCGGCCTGTCGTTGATGAATTTACTTTCGTAAGTGATGACGGAAAACCGATGAAGAGAGAACCATTCGTAATGGATTGCTGGTTTGATTCGGGTTGTGCATCATTTGCTCAGTGGCACTATCCGTTTGAGAACGAAAACACATTTGACTCATCATACCCGATTGATTACATCTGTGAAGGAGTAGACCAAACACGAGGTTGGTTCTACACATTGCTTGCAGTTTCCACCACTGTTTTTGATTCAATTTCTTACAAACGCTGCTTAAGTCTTGGATTAATCTTAGATGCAGAAGGTAAGAAAATGTCTAAGTCCAAAGGCAATATTGTTGACCCTTGGGACCATTTCAATCGTGAAGGTGCAGATGCTACTCGCTGGTATATGGTGACTGCAGGAGCGCCTTGGAGTCCTTTGAAATTTGACCCGAATGGTGTACGAGAAACTTATGCTAAGATGTTCCTAACCCTTTGGAATGTCTACAAATTCCATGCTGATTATGCCGCACTGGATGGCTTTGACCCTGAACAATCGCCAAATGATGTATCATCAAGACCAGCCTTAGACCGTTGGATTCTATCAAGAATGTCATCGGTTGCAAGCGAATATCATAATGACTTCGTCGCTTGGAATTTCCACAAGGCTTGCCGAGACTTGGAAGATTTCGTTGTCAATGACTTGTCCAATTGGTATGTACGTCGTTCTCGCAGAAGATTATGGGATGAGGCTGCAAATGAAGACAAATTATCCTGTCAACACACCCTACATGAAATCCTAGTAGTAATTTGCCGATTGATGGCGCCGATTTCACCATTCATGGTCGATGTAATTCACCGTAATCTAACCGGACAACCTGTTCACCAAGCCGCATGGCCATTAGGAGTGCCAGGAAGTCTTGAAGGTGCAACTTCTGATGAGTGGGATGTTGAAGCAGCAGCAGCTACCGCATCAATTCCTCCTAAAGACATGGACTTAGAATCAACTATGATTTTAGTTAGAGAACTTGCAGAGGCGGGAAGAAGAATTCGCGTTGATGCTGGAAGAAGACAAAGGCTACCTTGTGCTCAAGGGTGGATTGTTGCAGGTCCAGACATTTCAATATTCCATGATATCTTGGCAGAGGAATTGAATGTTGAGATAATTGCAATAGAGCAAGATTTGAATCGATTCCAAAAAGTAGAACTCGCACCTAACTTCAGAACTTTAGCACCTAAAGCGAGGGCAGAGGTTAATGCGATTTCTAATGAGATAAAGAATGCTCAAAACCCTCAACAAATGCTCAATGCAATCAATGCAGGTGGTTTCCAGATAATGGGTGTTGATATTGATGAAAATGATGTTGAAATTCGTAGAGCAGAAAAGGATGGCTTTGCTGCAGAAACTATCACAATTGGACAAGGAGAAGATGCAATCCAAGTATCATTGGTTTTGGATATGCAAGATACACCTGCATTGTTGTCAAAGGGATTGGCAAGAGATATTACACGCAGAATCCAAGCCAAGCGTAAGGAAATGGACTTTGAAATTGAAGCGACAATCGACTTACAAGTTTGGATGCAAAACGCTCCTGAGATGTTTGAATCAGACCAAACATGGATCGCTACAGAAACAAGAAGTGCAGCAGCAATATTCCATTCACAAGGTCAAGCACCGGAAGATGCAGATACATTCACAGTCGATGGAATCACCGTTCAATTCACTGTAGAGTGAGTTTTCAATAGTAATACTTTGAAGCGATGCCTTGAAAGAGATGGGGCGCGAGGTTTTCTTATGCGCCGAGTGCTACTTTGTCTCTTCATTGCCGCATCCACCTTGATGGCTGGATGTTTAGGTGATGGTGGGGAGATATTTAGCGGACAAAAAACAGCGCCAATTTTTGATGATTATGTCCTTATCGATGAAGCAGGTCATGGAGATCCAAGAGAATTCATTACCATAGACCTGCGTACAAATGAAACTACCAATACTACTTGGGCAGTTTTCAATAAGGATTACGGTGGCAATTGCTGCGAACATTATATCGCTACTACAATCGAAGGAGATATCATGAATATTGGCGGAGAATATCCAGTTTATTCTGAAGACCGCGGTCATACTTGGGACACTTACATCCCAGGAGTTCTCCCAGATACTCAATGCCGAACTTTCGTTCCAACAAATCCAGGTCAAGAAGGACTTGGTGAGGGAAGTATTGTCCAAGCAACAAATGGAGATATTATCTCAATGACGTGGTTCCCATATATTGGTGCTGATGGCAAGATTGACAAATTCTATGCTATCCTATATGATGATAGTGAAGAGGAATGGTGCTATAATCGGATTACTGAACCATTCTATGACCGTTCATGGCAAGTGGAAGTAGTCGGTCCAATTTCATCCAGTCTTGGTAGCGGAGATTGGGCTAGCATTGTAGTTTCTAACTTCTGGCATCAAACGCAGGATGCTGGCGGCCAAATTAGTGTTGACGGATTGAATTATTATCCCTTCCAATTTGCAAATAGAGGTGGCGGCGACCCTACAATTGAATTGGATTTAAACTTCACAGAATCTGACTTACCAGCCTATTATGATGTTAACAAGCCACACAAAGAAATGCGCTCATTCCCATTCCCTTCTGGAGGATTACTGTTCCCTAATTACTATGATAATGGCAATGCTGCATACATGGATACCACATTATCATGGAATGAACTTGAGGTACAATTCCCATCTGAATATTGTCAAATTGATACCAGTGGTGCAATACATTGTGTGAAAAATTCCGGTACAAATTTCACGCACTTTCTTTCATTCGATGGAGCAACTACTTGGCAAAATTACACCTATGAAATGGGTGAAGTATCAAGTGGAATTGAAGAATGGGAATTTCAAGCAAATGGTGAATTAGACCTATTTGTCCTAAATATTCGTTATCAAAGTACAGAAGGTCCAGATGTTGACATGGTATACCATGTACGTGGATATTCAGATGATATGTCACCAGATACTCTAACCTATATCGGCCAGGGAGATTTAGATTCAACTTCGGGTGCAGGAAATGATATTCGTTTTGATTTCGCAAGTCTAGCAATATTGGCAGATGGCGGAGTTGTAGTTGCTTTCCACGACTCCACAGACCCAGATCCATTATTCGCAGTGGAGTTGGAACTTCCTCAATATTAATCTTGTAATAAGTTCCCATTTCAGGCTCTTAATCACATAAACTTAATAGTCTCAATATAATGAATAAACAGCGTAATTCTTCGTTTCCAAAACGCAGTCTTGGATATGACCGTTTAGAGTCCCCCGTTAGCCTTCAATGGATTCATGCTTAGTGGTATATTGCTTGGGCCAAACTCCTCAAAACTACCAAAAACTACGAAAACGCTGGGTAGATTAGTGATGATTATTCAGTTGGAGTTAAAATGGTTAGTTTTGTACATCGGGGTATGATTCAAATCGTTTGACGAACAGGCAATCATCATGTCGGGACTTATAAGGGCGAGAATTGTTTGTTTTCTTGTCCTATTTTTGATGCTGACGGTCCCGTGGAGCGCCGTAATTGAACCTTCATCAACCGATGTTGATAGGACGGAATTAAGCGAGCACATGGTTGGTTCCGCATCCGCAGGCGATATGGCGACTCAGTTGCATTTGTATGGTAGTGGAGCATATTCCAATCAGTTCACTATCGATGTACCCACTACGGCCCCAGTCACCGACCTTCATCTCGCTGTGAAACCTGCCATCACTCCGAGTTCTACTGGATTTAGTTGGAGTGATGCTGCTGCTTGGTCTCATACTGATTCCATGAAAGAGGGCACCGTTCTGACGAGTGAAGGGTATTTGACCGGTTCGATTGCGGGGACCATTTGGGATTTCAACAATGGTTTGCAGGGATGGACGGTTTCAAGTTCAACATATGTCGGCCAATACACCATTAATTCTTGTGGTTACAACGGTTCTCAAGGCGGTTCACTCAAAACTCAAGCAGGTTCGTCTCCCGAACATGCAACATCACCTTCAATGAACTTGGTTGGTAGTACGGGTATCCCACTGCATATTTGGATTCGCCAAGGATCTTCAAGCTGTGGCGAAGAAGCGGATTCAGGAGAAGATTTGAAACTTCAATACAAAACCACGACCGGATCATGGATTACATTACAGACATGGCTTGGTTCTACATCAGGAGGTACGTCTCAGCAATGGTTTGGCGTTCTGCCAGCCGCAGCACTCCACAGCACCTCTCAACTTCGTTTTGAACAAGTTAGAGGTTCTGGTACATGTTGTGATTTCTGGTTTATCGATGACGTCCATATCGCATCCCCGCCAGTGTCAAATTGGACCAGTCCAAGTTTTGGTTGGTCAAGCACCTCAGCAATTCAAGTTCCGCAGAATACCTATGCTCCCTTAACTATTGATGCTTTTATCCCTACAGGTGCAATGCTCAATTGGTCTGTTCACCAAGCCAACGGTAACGCCATTCCAGGCTTTAAAGGTAGTAATACTAACCAGATTCCGTTAAATATTCTCGATCCCTCGCTCCATGATTCTTTTCGAATAAAATTATCTTTCAAGGTAGGTTCAAATGGTGAATTGCCATTAGTATATTCCATCTCAGGAGATGGTGCAAGTTCCACCTTTTTTACTGAGCAACAACCGATGGAGGATTGGACCTCAGTATGCAACCCCGAAGAACAATTCACCCCCTATGGTCCGGTCACCGACCTATCGATTATTGACGATGGGTGGGCCTACCTTTCCACGACTTCCGCTTCAACGATTAGCGCTCGAGGCACTGGGCTTGTTGCTGAAATCAGCGCCACACCCTATTTGCTTAACCAAGCGGATTACATTTCATCGCCAACTACAGTCGGCCACCTCTATACCTCTTCGACAGGAGTTTCCACTTCAGGTGGAAATGGTTCTGGTTTAACGGTCAATACAGTAGCATCGAGTATTACCGTCGGACTTGTAGATGGGGTTAACCTCGTAGATGCAGGTACTGGTTACACTTCTCAAACCGCTTCACCAACAGGTGGTAGCGGAAGCGGTGTTAGCCTAAATATCACAGCGTCCGCAATCACCGCAAGTGGACTTGTCGGTCAATCTTCATCCTTGGTTGGAGGTTCAGGTTATACCACGGCAACAGGCGTTTTAACAAGCGGCGGAGATGGTTCAAATTTGACCTTAAACATTATTGCAAGTTCCATCATTTCAGGTATTGCTATGTCGTACAACGGGCTGAATGGTGGGACAAATTACTCTCTATCAAGTAGCCTTGGAACAACCGGTGGCACAGGAACAGGCCTTCGAGTGAGCATCACTAACATCAGTGGAGGTTCGGTCGGTGCAATCACTATCGTTAGTGGAGGTTCTAATTACCTCGTTGGCGATAAAATATACATCACACAAGGGGACGGGGATGCCTATTTCTTTGTCAGTGGCATAACTCGTTCAGGCGGGGTAATCACTTCGATTTCAATTAATAACCCGGGTGAAAATTACCTTGTCGGCAATACCGTGAATCTGAGTGGAGGAGACGGTAACGCCTACTTTTCAATATCCCAAGTGGTTCGTGAAGGTGGTTCCATTACCAGTTTCACAATTGCCAATCAAGGCACTGGATATAGTGTAACCAACCTCCTTTCAATTTCAGGTGGTGATGGAAATGGCCAATTCTCAGTGGGAAGCATACATCATATCGGGGGAAACATCTCCTCAATCACAATTAATGCTCGCGGAACAGGATATGCTATTGGAGACCAAATGAGCATTAGCGGTGGTGACGGTGCTGGTGCCTTTACAGTCAACGCTGTTCGCCATTGGGGTGGTGAGATTACTGCAGTAGCTGTTCAAAACGGTGGCCAATATTACGCTCTTGGTGATGAGGTGACTGCTCAAGGTGGTGCACAAAATGCAACACTCGGTGTTACTGGAATAGAGTCTGTGGGCTACCGAGGTGATTCAAATTGTACTCTTACGATGGATGAAAAACATCTTACTGCACCAGCCTCAACGATTACAGGAAGTGTTATTGGGACTAATATACAACTACAACTCCTCGAATCGACTTCTCCAGCCTCATGGGTCACAGTTACAACGCCTAGCATGTTCAATTATTCATCCTCAACTCCATTATATGATTTACAATTTAGAATTGTTGCTTTGGATATAAATCTCTCATATTGGACTATTGATTCATTTGATTATCTCATTCATTATGGACAGGTTGCCAGCAATCCCCGCATCGACTTTTACGATGATCAAGTCTACGAATGGGGTACAACCATTGCCAATCTCGGTACGTGGGGCTGGCAAGATCACTTCTCTAATGGTAACACAACCATTATGGTTCAACCCGGTTTATCCGGATACGCATCAACAACCATTCTCGTCCCACAGACAGATATCCACTCCTTTGGGTTTGGCGCGATTGCTTCAAATCAAAATATCACGGGATACACCCTCCTACATCAATCACAAGTCATCTTATCAGAGACGCTTGAACCAGCTTCTCTGCATAATATCTTACTTAATGCCTCAGAACGTTCTCTGATCAAGCAATCTATTTCGGGCTATAGTGGATTGAATCAACTTGGAACCAGATTCATCGAAATGGACCTTGAGGTATATGGCTCTGGACCAATTGTTCTTGGTGGTTTGCTGCTAACATACACAGCATCCGATTCAGTTCAGTTTCAAACTAATTCACCTTTCATCATGAATTTGAACGATGCTCGTCGTGGGCTTTTAGATATTGAGGGAGTGCATCATATTCCTTTGCCGTTGACATCCTCACAAAAAGGTGGTGTATCGGTCCAAATACTCGGTTTAAATGCTTCTTCAAACGTTACTCTTATTGATTCTGAATGGTCACCAGAATCCAACACATTGACTCCTAGTCAACGCTGGCGAACAGTGAGTATGGTTCACTCAGTTATCGGTGTTTCACCTAGTGCAGTTCGCTTGGATGTCGTAGACTCAAACAACCATGCAACATGGGTCATACCTCTTTCAGGTGGAACTCCGTATGGTACCGGGGACTATGATTTGCTAGCTCTTCACCCGAGCAATGCAGTGACATACAACCATTCAGGAACAACTGTCACAGTCGAAGTTTCGTTTAGGATTCTCCCGTCATGGGATGATGCAGATGTCATTCGAATCTCCACCCGACTGCAACTCATGAATTCTATTTTGTCGATGCCAAGTACATTCACTTTCGGTGATTTCGCTTCTCTCGGCTATGAGAATGATTTGGAAATCAAGAATGTCATGTTTAGCGATGAAGGTGATGGAACCCTATTCCAAGATTCAGATTATTACCTCATGACAGGAATGAGTTTGAAACTTTCAACAGTTGTAGGTTTTGAAAATGTGTCATCAAACGACGCCTTCATGGACGGTGATGCAATACTTTCCCTCTACAGGGGTGAGACCTTTGTTGCTAACACAACAAGCCTCGATGACAACATTTGGAATTACACAGACACAGTACCATTCACTTCCGGACCCTTGACATGGCGGCTTGAGTTGACTTCTTCGAAGGGTTTAGGTCTTACCGATGCCGCAGTCTTTGAACGAACCTTCCATGTTGATTCAGTAAAACCAAGGGTGCTTGAAACCAGTGTTGATTGGTATGACCACAGAGAGCCAAGCACTACACAAACAATGCACATTCAAATCACTGACCAACCAACATTGCCGACTAATATTCATG
>DUCL01000225.1:5671-11543 GCA_012959845.1 Candidatus Poseidoniales archaeon | reverse complement strand
AATTTTACCCAATGTCTGGAGATGGCGATTCAAAGCAGGCGATTCTAACTCAATTAGCACCTCAAATGGCATCGGCAGTAGAGTGGACAAGACAAATCCAAACAATGTATTCATCAGGTGCGCGAGTATTCATTGAAGTTGGACCAAAGCGAGCATTGAGTATGTTTGCAACTCAGATTCTTGAGGGTCAACCATCATTGCCGATAATGACAAATCATCCAAAGCAAGGTGGAATTGCATCTTTCCTTTCCGCATTGGGTATGCTCGCACTAGCGGGTAAGAGAACACAATGGCCGACTGGTAATTCACCAGTATTGACCGAAGCATTCCGTGCTGGGCCGATTGAAGCACATCAATCTAGCACAATATCCACTTCACAAACAAGTTCTTCTCTCGAAGATTTGCGCACCTCTGCCAGACCTCTACCAAGTGGTTCAGGACAATCACCTGTCACAACAGTTGCACAATTAGCAACAATTCCTTCAACAAAAGACCCAGAGCAAATTGCTAGTGATGCCAAGAGTGCATATCTTGGAGACCGACTATCAACACTAACTGGATATCCGGCAAGATTCTGCAATGGAATGGTCAATCTTCGCCTCGGACTTGGAATGTTAGATTCTGCCATTAGCAATCTATTGCAAACTATTGCTAACGAGTGTCAGACTAATGCAGAGGTTGATGTTAGCACTGCACAAACAGCAGAGGACATCGCAAGTTGGATTACTTCTGTTCCTCCAAAGTGGTCTGCTCAGACCAATATTACTCGATTACCTAATGCAAATAATTCTCAACAAGGTGCAACGGTTGTTACATCTGGAAGTGATGCTATGGCAAAGCGTAGAGCAGACCCATATGTCATCACAGGAATATCACTAGGCCTTCCTGGTGGTGAGAAGGTATTCGATGAAGATACCTTTGAACGTCTTGTTCGTGGTGAAACCTGTATTAGCGAAGTTTCAGATGAGTATAAACAGAGATTACTTGACAAGAATTTAGTTCGTCTAATCAAGGGAAGAGATGGTTCTGTCAATATGGAAAAGGCAACTGAATTCACTGATATTCCACAATTGGCAGGATTAAAATCTGCTTTTGATATTTCTGAAGAGTTTGGAATTGATCCAAAGGTGGTATTGGCGTGGGACATTTCCACACAGTTGGCTGTAGCTGCTGGATTACTGGCATTGCGCGATGCAGCAATACCGCTAACTCCTGTAGAGCAAATTGGCAAAGGCGGCCTTAGATTGATTAGAAGTTGGCAAGTTCCGCAAGTTCAAAGAGATAGAACTGGAATTGTATTTTCATCTTGTTTCCCTGGAATGCAGATGGCTAAGAAACACGCCAAGAATAACGGTGATGATGGTGAAGGCCGATTTGACCGAAGATACCTATTCCAAACCCTCAACATGGGGCATTCACAATTCGCACAATACACTGGTATTCGTGGGCCGAATACAACGATAAATCTTGCATGTGCTTCAGCGACAGCGGCGTTTGGAGTTGCAGAAGATTGGCTTGCAGCAGACCGAGTTGACCGCGTGGTAATCATATCTGGTGACGATGTAACCGGCGATGATATGTGGGAATGGATTGGAGCCGGATTCGCAGCATCAGGTGCAGCCGCTACCAACAATGTAGTCGAAGAAACAGCACTACCATTTGACCGCCGCCGCAATGGCCTCATCTTAGGAATGGGTGCTGCTGCTTTCGTGGTTGAGAGGAGTTCAGAAGCGGCAAGTCGCGGAGTTCAACCTATTGCTGAACTATTGGGTTCAACAACTGCTAATTCAGCATTCCATGGCACTCGCTTAGATGTTGAACACGTTGCAGGAGTTGTCAATGATTTCATTGGCGATATGGAACAACGCTGGGGACTTGACCGACATGAGTTTGCAGCAGATACTGCTTTCTTTAGTCACGAAACATTTACTCCAGCGCGTGGAGGAAGTGCCCAATCAGAAGTAAAAGCACTGCGTGATACATTTGGTCAAAGTACAGATTCGCTTGTCATTTCCAATACCAAAGGATTCACTGGTCACCCGATGGCAGTAGGAATTGAAGATGCCAGCATGCTATACGGTATGAAAACAGGAAGAATCCCTCCAATTGCCAACCATAAGGAAAAAGACCCAGAATTGGGAGATTTGAATTTGTCCACTGGCGGAGATTATCCAAATCTGCGTTATGGACTTCGCTTCGCTGCAGGATTTGGCTCGCAAATTGCTCTTTCATTAGTAAAGAGAACACCATTTGTGGGTGAGAGAATCGATGGCGCTAAATTCCTTGCTTGGAATCGTGCACTAGCCGGAACAGATGATGTAGTATTCAGAATTTTACAAAATAAATTAGTTTGTTATGTTGATGCTGATGATAAATTGCATGGTGGAGTTCAAGGTGAAAGTTGGCCTATTACCGCGCAGTTTGAAGGAAAACCAACCCCATCTCCAGTAGCAGAAAAGAGTGAAGTTTCAGTGCCAGCACCAGTGCCGGTTGTAGAACAAAGCAAGCCCCAACCAAGTACTGCCGAGGTAGCAGCTTCAGGCGATGTAGTCGCAACTGTAATCGATGTTGTAGTGAATCATACAGGATATCCAGCAGACTTTGTTGAATTAGACCAAGACCTAGAAGGTGAATTGGGAATTGATACGGTTAAGCAAGCAGAGATAATGGCAGATATTCGTGAAAAGTTCTCTTTGCCAATAGATGAAGAATTTGTTCTTTCAGATTATCCTACGCTAAATCATATGATTGAATATATTAACAAAATGACTGGAGGGGTTGCTACAGTAGTTGCTACGCCTGTAGTTGCTGCAGTTGAAGCAATACCACAACCACAACCTGTTGCACAAGTCAGCAAGCCTGAAGCGGCTGATGATTCATCATCGCTTGATTTAGATACATCACAAATCACTCCACTCGTTGTAGAGGTAGTGGTTGGCCATACAGGATACCCTGCTGATTTCATTGAATTAGACCAAGACCTAGAAGGCGAATTGGGAATTGATACGGTTAAGCAAGCAGAGATAATGGCGGATATCCGTGAAAAGTTTTCCTTGCCTGTTGACGATAATTTCGTTCTTTCAGATTATCCAACTTTGAATCATATGATCGCCTATATTGGCAAGATGACTGGAGGGGCTGCTACTGTAGTTGCTACGCCTGTAGTTGCTGCAATTGAGGCAATACCACAACCTGTGGAAGAGGAAGTTGAGGTAACTCCAGCCCCTACCCTTCCTTCAGCCGGCTCAGCAGATATTGAAGAAAAATTGGTTGAAGTAGTTGTCAAGCACACTGGCTATCCTGCTGATTTTATTGAAATGGACCAAGACCTAGAAGGTGAATTGGGAATTGATACTGTCAAACAAGCAGAAATAATGGGCGAGATTAGGGATATTTTCTCTCTTCCAGTAGATGATGAATTCGTACTTAGTGACCACCCAACTTTGAATCACTTTAGCGCATATATTGTCAAGATGATCGGTGGCGAAAGTGTAACTGAATCAGTTGTTAGTGATGCACAGCCACAAAAGGTCGAGCAGGCCACAGTAGTGCATACGAGCAGCGATATTGTTTCTGGTGCGAGAAGATGGCAAATAGAAATTGAAGAATGTCCAGGAACTAGTCAACCCATTTCTCTTGATGGAACGGTTGTAATCACGGTTGATGGCTGGGGAATCTCTGAAGCATTCGCACAAAGAATGGAACAAAGAGGATTGAATACTGTATTGGTTGGCTTTGAATCAGCGATTAGAGATATGTCAACGCAACAAGAATCTGGAAGAACTGTTTACCGATGTGACCCAGAAAATTCACAACACCTTGAGGATGTCTGTGAACAGTTAAACCAACACAATATCACCGCAATAGTCCATATGGCTCCTATGAAATTGGCCAGTGAATCCTGGGCTGATGACACATGCCCGTCAAGTCAAATTGCAATGTCGGCACATGGTTTCTTTTCACTGCTCAAAGGATTGGATAGCAAACTAGCCGGTCAATCAACAGGAATCGTTGCTTCAGTAACTGCAATGGATGGTCGCCATGGAAACCTCGGTGAAAGATTCAACTCACTGCAAAGTGCTGCCACTGGCGTTACCAAATCATATTCATTTGAACAACCACACTTGCGTTGTAGAGCCTTTGACCTCCACCCTGAATTAATATTACAATCACAACAAGCAGCTCAAATCATTGACGACGATTTGTTTGGACTCGGTGGAGATATTGAAATTGGAATTGATAGAGATACAAGACGTTGGACATTAGTTGCATTTGCTGAGGATTTAGAATCACAAAGAGAACCACTGACCAGTAAGGATACTTGGATAGTATCCGGAGGTGGTTCAGGGGTAACAGCAGCATCTGTTATCGGTGTTTCAAAGGCCAGTACAGATGCTGGTGCACACTTTGTATTGCTCGGACGTTCTAGTTTAATCGAAGAGTGCCAATCATGGATTGGGTGGTCCCAGCAGCAACTAAACGAAGAGAAGATGGCATTGCGACAAACGATGACCGATGCCAGCGAAAGTGACAAAATCACAATGGTTGAATGGGAAAAAGAGTGGCAGAATTATACTCGTTCACTAGACATTTACAATACGATACAACAAATCACTGAAACTGGAAACACTGCGCAGTATTGTTCAGTCGATGTAACAGATGCAGAAGGTTTGGCAGAGATTGGCGCAAACCTTGGCAAAAAAATAACCGGCATTCTTCATGGGGCAGGTCTTGAAGATTCAAAATTAGTTGCCGATAAATCAAATGATATTTTCAACAACGTAGTTAGGGTCAAGGTTGACGGTTGGCGAGCATTATTGGGTGCAGTTCACGCAAGTGGCAGTGAAAACCCAACTTTTGCTTGTTGTTTTACCAGTGTAGCAGGTCGCTTTGGAAATGGTGGCCAAACCGATTATGCAGCAGCCAATTGTGTTCTGGACAGTGAGATGACACGCTTGACCGCAAGCGGTACTTGCCGTGCGGTCGCAATTGGTTGGACTGGCTGGAGAGATGTCGGTATGGCAACAAGAGGTTCGATAGAAGCAGTCTTTGAGGCAGCAGGAATTGAAACATTATCGGTTGAAGATGGTGTGTCAATATTCGTTGATGAAGCACTTGCTGGCGGTAAGAGAAGAGTCATCGGCTGTGGCAGTCTTGGAATAATGGACCGCTTTGATGTATTCAGAGATGCTCCATTGCGACTTCCAGCAAATATGGCTGCTTTGATAGCAAACCCTACAAGATTCCCATTCATTGACAAGGTCAACAAGGTTGATGAAGGACAAACATTGACTACGCAATCAACACTAAGCGCAGCAGATCACCCCTTCTTAGTAGACCACGCAATCGAAGGAGTCCCATATCATCCAGGTGTAATGGCTATGGAAATGTTTGCAGAGAATGCATTATTGTTACGCCCTCAGACTTGCTTAGCAGGATTTGAAGATGTACAATTTGGATTACCTGTTAAGTTGCTAAAGGGAGAATTGACCGTAAGGGTGGAATCTGTGTTGGAGAGGCAAGACGACCAATTATCATGGGTTAAATGCCGCTTGGTAAGCGACCTAACCAATTCAAAGGGCGAAGTATTTGGTGAGACAGAACATCACCAAGCCACAGTTCGTTTAGTTGAGAAATGTGATGACATATGTCCGTTCCTTGAAGCAGAAGTTGGCATGATTCCAACTATTGGTACACCGCCTATGGGTGAATTAATGCACACACCTGCTTTCATCTATCTGAGATATTTCCACGGTCCAAGATTCCAATCACATGGAGGAGTAATCAGAGGTGTTGGGGATGAGTCAATGCCTGGAATAGATGGTATTGCCTTAATGCGCCACCAACTGCCTAATAGTGAACAATGGACAAT
>DUCL01000225.1:2470-5595 GCA_012959845.1 Candidatus Poseidoniales archaeon | reverse complement strand
CAAAATGCTGGTTTGGTAGCAATGGAAAGTGAAAACTTCTCGTCTCTACCAGTCGGTATTGAATGGACATGCAATCTACGGGTTCCAGAGAAGGATGAAGTCCTAAGATTGCGTAGCATTCGTACTGCAGTTGAAGATGCAGGAGTAACTGTTCACGATGTTGTTGTTGTCGGAGATGATGATGCACCTGTATTGGCTTTGAGAGGGCTACGTCTGAAAGCGATGGCTCCAGTTCCAGATTATCAACAATTCACATTGCCAAGATAATCGGGGCATGGGTTGAATTGACTCGGATGGCTGGACTATCCATGCAGCCGCAAGTAGAGGTGCTTAGTCCTCCTCAATTACCGGAGACTCCGTCTATTGCCTGCTATAGGTGTAGGGTGCAGGATTTTGCTTTGGATGACCTTATTTTCATCGATGTTGACGAAGTGTCATCTTTTGCAACCGACAAAAGGAGAATGGAACATTTGAGTGGCCGTTGGCTATTGGAATACGCATTGATTCAATGGGGAATAAAATCAGTTGATGAGATTGAAGTAAGAAGAAATGAATTGCGAGCACCAAGTTTGGCATTCATCAATGGTGTGTGGAGAAATGAGGCATTGCCTAGTATTTCTATCGGCCACGGCAATGGTTGGGCATATGTCGCAGTAATAGAATCCAATTGGACCATTGGAATTGATGCAGAGCCAAGGAATAGAGGAATTGCCGATAATGCATTAGATCTAATGGCAAGTGGTGATGAATTACAATATATAAGGCAGAATCCACACAAAGCAATTCGCTTCTGGACCGCCAAAGAATCAGTGCAGAAAGCGATGCGAATGGGAATGAAACTTAATCCGCGTGAAATCAAAGTTCCAATTGGAAAACAAATGTGTGATATTTCAATTGAAAAATCAATTTTACAATTGAGAAATTGGGTACATGAAGAGGTTCATATCAGCCTATCATGGATGATTGGAGAAGGTCAAATCCGCAGTGCAGAAGACGACCTTTTAGATGCTACAAGAGAAGCGATGAACTCTGGGCAAGAATGGCAAGTGGGTTGTAATACTACAAGGAAAAATTGTTGAATCATTTTGTCCAAAAACGACTGTCTTGCCAAGGCAGACCAAGGGCAATTCCAATTTCGGTCAAAATTACATAATTGAATATGAGATAGAGTAGATAAGATGCAATCAATACGGTTAGTGAAATATTGATGATTCTCTTTCTTTGACGCTTAGCCTGTTCAATACTACAAATTCCCCTTGAACGAAAGTAGATTACCAATCCACTGAGTACTAAAATAACAGATATTAGCGATAGTGCCGGTCTAAACCACTGATATCCATCAAGACCCCAATATAAGGTGTCAGAGACTGCAGCAGCTGAAGAAACACTGGCAAGTCCGAATAGAAGCAAAACGATAGAAGGAAGGCAACACATCGATGCTAGGATTGCAGAACCTGAAATCAATTTCCACAGTGATTTTGATTCATCAAGAAAGGTTAACGGTTCTCTGTCAGAAGAAGGTTTTTCTTCATCCTCGTCCATATTACCATTCTTCCTTGTAATAATTTCAAAATTCAATGTTACGAACTTCTGGTGTTTGGTCTGCTAATAAAAATTCAAGCATTGCAGCCCACATAACAAACTCAATCGCTTTTTCTAATTCTGCTTGTCCACCTGTCATCTCAACCATATTGTCTAAGGTATCTGAAGGAGAATGATATGCATCATAATCTGCATCATATGCGCCAAGGTGGAAAATAGTCTGTGCCCCTAAGTTGCGGAATGTCACATGGTCTGAACGGCCAAAGGTATCTTCGTGAACATCCATTACCAGATTGTCGTGTTCGCCCCAGTGCTGATCACAACCTGCACCAAAAGTTCCATCAATAGTCAAATTCATTGGTGCTTTCAAAATATCGCGATGTACCTCTTCCAATATCGTAGTCAATTCAACATCTTGAGTCTCTGGGTCGCTATCAGGCCCACTCCATGCGTGGTATGGATAAGGTTCTCCACTTGGTTTCAGTGCAGGCCAAGATACTCCCATCATATCCATGTTGATGTAGAATCTTAATTCCTTATCATGGGGTAGACAATAATCACAATCGTTATTTGCAAAGGCGTTAGAACCTCTTAATCCCTCTTCTTCACTCGACCAAAGGGCGAGGAATGTATCGCATTCAAACTCTAAGTCAACCATTGCTTTAGCGAATAACATCATGCTAACAGTTCCTGCAGTATTGTCATACGCACCTTCGTAAGTTCCACCGCCCGGAGGTCCACCCGGTGGAGCGATATCAAAGTGAGAACCCATGCCTTGCACACATTCACTGGAGCGACCGGCCTTCCATGCAATGACATTCAGGGACTCAGGTTGGGTTGGGTTTCCGTGGTCTATTACCCGCAAGATATTGGTTTCATATCCAAGACCTTCAAAATGACCTTGGAAGAAACTTGCAGCGCGTTCAAGAGCAAGATTTGGCGTACCCATCCAGCGGTTGATATAGCCACCACATTGAGTTGAATCAGAACATACAGATGTTATGAAATCCATCTTTTGAAACCAATCTTCACCATTGACGATTGGGATTGCTTCTTCAATTTCAAGAATTACTTTGCTAGAAGTTCCATCTGGATGGATTAGGGTTAAGTTTGCATCTGTAGTATATGGCGTAGTGAGAAGTTTTGCGTTGAGAATATCATCGCCTACAACCTCTATCATGCCATCGAGGATGATACTGCCATTGACGAAGAATAGGACATCCCTAGGCGCTTGTAAACGGAATCCGTCACCATCCAATAGGATGTCATGCCATTGACCGGTTTTGATTGTAACTTCTCCAGGAGCAAGGTGGTCAATTAGAATAATTTCTTTCAAATCAACAGTAGGTGATTCAGTATCACCAAAGCATCCAGCGAGTGGAGCGAGGAAAATTAATGCAACAATTGCAAAGGATTGGACTGACTTTGACATGATGCTCCCCGATTGTTGGCCTCAGCACTACTTGATATGCCTTCTCATTAAATGCGGAAAATATCGCCTCAAGTTAATAGATGAGAGGTGCGGATAGGGGGAGTTTAGGGGGCTTTACAAGAAATTCATTGGTTGAAGTTTAATTGTAAAA
>DUCL01000225.1:0-2448 GCA_012959845.1 Candidatus Poseidoniales archaeon | reverse complement strand
TTGCTACAATTGTTCACGCGATAACCGTTCCTCACTTTCAACAGGATAGCATCAACTGAAGTCTGTTGAAAGTGCGGATAGGGGGAGTCGAACCCCCGGCAAAAGGTTGGAAACCTCCTATGATACCACTTCACCATATCCGCTGGTAATCCGTTCCAAAAGCCACTCCTCTTTGAGTGATTCGGTTTTCTATTTACCTATACCATTAGCAACTGATTGAATAATTACTCAACAGGTGGCGGTGGTGGTGGTAATTGTCCAGCCAAACCGAAATTCTTTCGGGTTGGATGATTCATTCCACGCTCTATTCTAGCCCGAACTAATTCCTCAGCACGTCTTTGTCTATTTGTCGCATCCTTTATCCTGTTCGACTTTCCACGGATAACCAATAGTCCCATCAACAAGAACAGAACCAATCCTCCTATCGCTGCTTGAACTAGAGAATTGTCAAGAATTTCTTGTAGGGCACTATTGTCATTGGACTCAGATGGTTTAGCATCAATACTGGAATCCATTGCATTCAAACTGATTGTAACCGTATCAAGTGCAACATTTGAACCAGGCTCGGTTGCCGTTAATACCAATGTATGCAATCCGTAATCATTTGCTTCTCCTGTAAAGACAATTGTTTGTGTTTGCCCAGAGGTTGCTGAGAAACTGACGACTTGGACACGAGATGCAGCATTGATTGCTGTCATAGCTTGCCATTCAATTCGAACAGTGAAATCACCAACCATATCGGTTGTCACAGTGCAGGAGAAGGTGAAATAATCACCACCAACAAGATCTAACTCAATTGAATTTGGTTGACAAGTTAATTCCGCTTCACCGGCATTTCTTGTTGGGTCATCTGGATAATGGTCCGGCTTGAATGCACCCGCACTTTGATTATCACCCCAACCATCTCCATCACCGTCTGTCCACTGACTTTTTTCAGTAGGGAATGCATCATCATCATCAGCATAACCATCACCATCCGAATCAAGACAACCTCTCATCACTCCTTGTGTAGCAGTACCAAATTCATCAGGGCAATAATCCCCATCAGTACCGGCGACTAAATCACCAAATGTATCATTATCAGAATCAAAGTATTGCGAATTATCACCTAACCACAAATCATTCAAATCGCTTGCTCCATCTCCATCTTCATCAGGACAGCCATAACGGTCAATTGAAGAAATTCCAATAACTAGAATACAGGAATCAGGTGTCGTACCATTCGGATTATCACCATAGCCATCACCATCAGTATCCTCCCATTGAGTCTCATCATCAGGGAATGCATCTCCTCCTTGTGAAACACCATCGTTATCACCATCGGGGCAACCGAATGTACCAATATTGGAATATCCTTCTTCGGTTGGACAATCATCTCCTTGGAATCCATTCAGTTCATCACCATAGCCATCTCCATCAGTATCATTCCATTGGCTTGGCTCAGTTGGGAATGCGTCTGCACCATCAGAGATATTCCATCCAGTGATATTGCCTACTGCAATTGTAATATCTGAATATCCATCTCCATCAGTATCAGGACAGGCCAACCTATCTTCAGTTGAATTTCCAGCAGCAAAGCGGCAATTATCTTCGAGGTCATCAAAGCCGTCACCATCAGAATCTTGCGAGCGTGTAGGGTCATCAGGGAATGCATCGTTATCATCAGACATTCCATCGCCATCAGCATCAGGACAACCATATCCATCTATTGTTGAGTTACCGGCAACGCCCGGACAAGCATCAGGGAATATTCCACTGGCGTTATCGCCATAACCATCGCCATCTTGGTCCAACCATTGACTTGGTGTGGATGGTAATTGGTCAATGACATCATCCCAGCCATCACCGTCACTATCAGGGCAACCTAGCCTATTTCCTTGGGTTGAATTACCCCATAGACCGGTACAGGCATCAGGAGAAGTTCCCCCAGCATTGTCACCGTATCCATCACCGTCAATATCATGCCACTGTGTGACATCATCAGGGAATGAATCTTGCTCATCAGCCCATCCATCCATATCTGAATCAGGACATCCTAATGTGCTATTCTGCCATGAATCACCAAATTCTGTTGGGCAATCATCGGCAAGGTTTCCAGTCGGATTATCACCAAATCCATCTCCATCACTATCGGCCCATTGAGTTGGGTCGGTCTTGAATGCGTCAGCTCCATCAGAAGTATTCCATCCAGAATCAACATCTGAATAACCATCACCGTCAGTATCAGGACAACCGATTCTATCAATCGTCGAATTACCGTAAATGGTTGGACATGCATCATCAATTTGGTCATCAATACCGTCGCCATCAGAATCACTCC
Source organism: Candidatus Poseidoniales archaeon (assembly GCA_012959845.1). GTDB lineage: Archaea > Thermoplasmatota > Poseidoniia > Poseidoniales > Poseidoniaceae > MGIIa-L1. The sequence continues at coordinate 128 of DUCL01000225.1, read as the reverse complement.
AACGTGCTGAATCCATTGGATAAGCATCAGCACCATCGGCTACACCCCAACCTGACTCAGGGTCGGAATAACCATCCCCATCTCCATCAAGGCAGCCAATTCTATCAGCAGTTGAGTTTCCAGCAACG
>DUCL01000224.1:8715-11553 GCA_012959845.1 Candidatus Poseidoniales archaeon | reverse complement strand
AAATCCCTATTGATATTAGTTCCATCTCCAAGCTGGCCATAGTTGTTGTAACCCCAACAATAAACTGCACCATCTTCATTTAAAATACACATACTGTAGTATTCAGATGTAATGCTTGTTGGCTTAATGTGTGAAGGTAAATCTATCTCCATAGGTGAACGCTGATTTCCTGAATTAAAGAACAAAACCCCGTAGTTATCAGTTCCCCAACAAAATAGACGGGAATTCTCTGTAATTGCACACTTTGATGTATGACTAATTGCAACATCTACAATTGATTCATTCATGCCAAAATCGACTTTATGTGGAATGAAAATTGAATTTGTAGTAGAGTTGGTACCCGCCTCTCCGCCAGCATTTGAACCCCAACACCACAGTTGTCCTTCAGAGTCAATTGCGCAAGTTGAAGAATATCCTGCTTCTGCTTTCACAACAAATACATCATCTGGAAACATCACATCCATATGTAGAATATTGCTATTGGCAGTTGAAACATCATTTCCTAATCTGCCATCATTATTTCGGCCTGCACAGGTCATTGTACCGTCATCATAGACCAAACAACTGTGAAGTTCTCCAACGGTTATCGATACGGGTCTAACACTATCAAAATAATGAACATCGTCAATAAATGTATTCGGAAAATAAGATGATTGAGGATTTAATAGAACTGGATTTGGTTGCAACTTTTCATCCAATTTTTGTTCAATTTTTGTATCATTGTATTCAATATTTGATATTCCAGGGACCTGTGCCATCGAGACCATTAATATAGTTAAGATAAAAGAAATAACAACCCTATTACTCATCAGAATCAAATATGGGTTACGAGATTTGTATATAAGCATAATCTATTGAAAATAATTGATTTAAACATATCCATTGACAGTTCAATTCGGATGAGTTGAATGGGTTTATCCATAACCCCTTTGTATTATATTTCCCGATACAAAGGGTGTTCAGTCGGCCAGTACAGTTACTAGCCTTTAGTACAAGTTATACTCTATTTACCGGATAAATCTTTATCGCATCTACGCATAATCATGAAATATGTCTGACCTAAATTCTTTGACTGTTGTCGAATTAAAACAACGGCTGAAGAATCAAGCCCTTTCAGTTTCTGGAAATAAGTCAGAACTCATATCTCGGCTTGAAGAAAATGAGAACTTGCCCTCCATTGGCGATGAGAAGGTAGAAAAATTAGCGATAAATTGCCCTTCATGTAATTCTATTCTAAGATATCCGCATGAGTATTATGGTAAATTGAGATGTCCTAAATGTAGTAGAACTTTCAACCCATCATCTCCGATAACATCCGGCTCACACATAAAGCCACTTGGCGCAATATTGTTCGGAACTCTCGCATTAGTATTGATCGCCGTGCTCATTTTTGTATATTTTATTGTGATTCCATTGAGTTGGATGTGGTGTTATGGTGGGTGCTGATAGTCATTGTACACTACAAGATTCATGCGGCCTGAGTTTTAGCCTTTCTCTGTTTTAAATTACTAATCATTTTGAAAGAAAAATAGAACATTGCAATAAGAGCAATCACCACTATTATTGGAGATAATAATGCAAGTATGGTTAGAACTACGGCCGCTATCGCTTCAAAGATTGCAATCAACGGGTTTGCTAAACCACCAGTAGTTCCAGTCGATGCCGCTCTAGTGGCAACAGTTCCAATTTGCACAGTTCCAGCAGCACCACCTCCAGCGATTAGTGCAACCGACCATTGTAACATTGGGTCAAATTCCCCAAGCATAGATGCAGAAACAAAAACACCAGCCAGTGCTGCGGTAGGAGTGGCCACAACATCCAACAAATTGTCAATCCATGGAATGAAATAGCCACCAATTTCAAAGGCGACTGCAGCAGATAATACGGCAAAAGCACTCCAACTATCTAACATTGCAAATTGACCATCTAACTCCATCCAATCAAGGTTCGCAGCCAAACTCATCATAGCAGGTGGTAAAAAAATACGAAATCCACAAGCAGCAGATAAACCAATTCCAACACCAATTGCGGAAATTAAAGACAGATAATCCATCTCAATCTTCGTCCTCAAAGAGAACAGGGTCTCCAGAGCCGCCAGGGCTTGGAGGGCGAGGGCCATCGACATCAATGCCCTCTTCGATTACAGTTTCATCAACATCAAGTTCAACGCGCCCACCCTTTGCAAGGTGTGCCATATCATCAGTTTCCGGCGTTGATAACGTTCTCTCAACGTTTGGTGAATTAGCATAAGCCTCTCTCTTAGCATCACGAGAATCTTGTTCTCTGACTAGTGAAAGAGAGTCTGCAAAGACTCTTCCAACGACTTCTCTTGTTCTCTCGCCACGTTTTACAGATTCAAGTTCAGAAATCATAGCCTCACTTTGAGTTTCTAATTCTCTGTATTCAGCAGTACGGTCTGCGAGTGCGGCATCAAAGTCTGCAACTGTCAAAGTCATTTGTTGGATTCTTTCATCTCTATCGAAGACATCACTATGTAGGCGACGCTCTCTTCTCCTCAGAGATTCATATTCACGGTTTCTTTCCAACAACCTTCTCTTTAATTCTTCAATCTGTTCAACCAAATAATCATGCTCAGCAGAAACCGAACGAGGGCCTTGCATTACTCTTTCAAGTTGCTCTTCCAACTCTCCTAATCTTGAGTCGCGAGCATCTAGTAATCCACGCAAGCGGTCTGCAATATCCCGTAGGCGTTGGCGTTCTTCTTCTAGAGCGGTGTTAGCAGCAGTCTCAACCTCAACTTTACCAATAGCATCGTCAAGTTGTGATTTCAATGAACGGACTTCATCAGCAGTCACTGAAGTTAATCCAGCCTCAGCG
>DUCL01000224.1:0-8642 GCA_012959845.1 Candidatus Poseidoniales archaeon | reverse complement strand
CCTCGTCTTGGTCAGTTGATAGAGTTCGTAATTGGGAAACTTCGGTTTGCATAGAATCTCTTTCTTCTTGAGATAATGAAGATTGTTGACTTGCTAGTTCTGCCTGTGTATCGGCTAGAACGCGGGTTAAGTGGACATTTTTCGCCTCAAGTCCTTGAAGGGCAGACTCAGCCTCATTTAGCCGCGCAACTTCAGGTGCAACAAGATCCTCACGTTCAGCCAAATCTAGTTCCAAAACTCGAATTCTTTGCTTTACAGAAACTAATTCATCATTACGCCCTGCAAGTTCTTGCCAAGCGATGAGAACTTCTTCTACCAACTGGTCTTGAGGATAGCCGCGAAGCATCCCCTCAAGCACAGCCCGTTCATCCCCAGAAGCGTCACCGATTCGTCCGATGCCACCTGTTGTTGAAGTTCCGAGCGTCATACAATTGGCAATCGCCGCTCAACCACTCTTGAACTTTGCCAATAGAATGGGGGGTTAAAGGGGTGATTTGGCACCCCTTGTAAAATCTCCAAACGACTAATTTCAGTTAATTGATGTGAACATTTCATCAGGCATTTGCTCAGCCAGTGACAAAGCACCAGTTGCAACCTTCTCAATCGGGTCTTCAACACACCAGACATTTACATCACCAATATCGGCGATTTCGTCAGCAACACGTGCTGCTAATCCCTCGATTAGAGAGCCGCCACCAGAGATGATGACATTGTTACGAAGAATTGGTTGGTATTCAGGGTCAGCGCCAGCGACGATTTGCTTGATTCCATTTCCAATCTTTGGAATAATTAATTCACATGCTTCTTGAACAAGGTCGCCAATATCAACAACTTGCTTCTTACCTTCAACCGATAGTTCAACAATTGCTTCACGAGGGTCTCCACCTACATAGGAAACTTCTTCCTTCCAGCGGCGAACCATATCCTTGGTTACTTGAGCACCTGTATACTTCTTCTTAATGAGGTCCATTAGCTCCTCATCAATCCAATCTCCAGCTTCTTGAAGTGTAATTTGGTCTTCTTCGGTTGGGAATGTTCCGTAGATACGGGCAATATCAGTTGTTCCGGCACCAATGTCTACTACGATTGAACCAGCAATTTCTTCAATTCCAAAGGCAGTTGCGAATGGCTCGGTTACAACCATGATAGCGTTAACTTGCCCACGAAGTGTTGCGACTAGGTTGGATTTGTCAGTGAATGAAACGTGAGACGGTGAGCAGATTACTCCGAACACCTCGTCATATTCTTCAGGGTCTACTGTTTCCAATAGATGGGAAACGAATGCCTTTGCAGCAGCAAGGTTTGCATCATCATCTTGAGCAACACCAGCGGCCATTGGGCGGTAAATATTACATGCTAATTTGTTTTTCAAAGCATCATTACCAAAAAGGACATCGCGACCGAGGAAATTGCGTGCAATTGGGTCTTTCGGTCGTCCAACAACAGTTTCAATCGTGTGGCTTGAACCAGCACTTGACGCTATTGTTGATTGGTATGTTCCCAAATCTATTCCTACGTAGAGTCTTTCTCCCATATTTCTTCACCTTCCGCGTTGCGGACACACCGCCGAGGATGCCACTACCCTTCAAGGTTCACCTTCGTTAAGAAGGGGTAGGATTTGCATGTGCGGCTTAGAAAGGCCATGCAGTCAAGCGAAAAGCCAACACCTAAACCACGCCATTGTCAATTGTAGCGAGTTCCTTTTCATTACCCTCGGAAAATGCACTTTCAGAACCATCACGGAGGTATTTTATTGCAACAAATACCGTACAAACTAAACTCCCAACCAAACCAATCACAGCCAATAACAATATTTTCTTTTGCTTAGCAATTTCATTCTCATTTAATGGTGAAGAATTAGACTCATTATCGTCTGGAGAAGAATTATGCCACGATGAAGTAAAGGTATTTTCACCGCGTTTTGTAACCAACTCATTGTTAGCTGCTGGCGATTGATTTGAACTATAAGCAAAGAACTCAAGATGTAAGAGCCGTCCATTAATATCGTATGCAGGTAGGTTGTTTGGAATTACCCAGATACAGAAATATTCATCCGAACTATTCGACATCAGCGTCGGAACACAACGAATTAATTCCGAAGAATCAGTGGTTGAATTGTTTTGTAATATCATTAGTTTAACCCCCGTAGTAATTGGATCCCCATCAGGGTCTTGTGCAACCCAACGAACCAACATCACATCTTCCCAAATACTTTCATTCTCTAATTCGGAGACGATAGTAATCTGTGGTGAATCATCTACTGGCCTGCAGCCATTTTGCATAACAGGCCAACTGCTGTTGATTATCTCTGTATGGCATAAGTCAATATTGTCCTTAACAGAATCGCCATCAGTATCATCAATACAACCATCGAAATCAATATCAAATCCGCTGGCATTTTCACTTGGACATAGGTCTAATGCGTTTTCAACCCCATCACCATCACCATCTAACCATCCATCGTAATCTCTCAAGATTCCCTTTACAGCAATAGAAAATCCATTTTTATTACCATCTATGCCAACAGTTCCAGGTGAATTGCCCGGCGAAATATATCGGGACCGAACTTCAACTTCAATCCATTCAACATCGCCGAGGTCTCCCGCATCCAAATGAATTTTCAAGGTGGTTTCATTGCTTGCTGGGAATGAATTGTAATTTGAATAATTGACTGCACTTTCATAAAATAAGGTATTAGCACCATCGGAATTGGTCTTACCAGATATTACGACCTTTCCGTTTGACAGACGCACAACCAATAACATATCATCGACTAAGTATGGCTCAGGTGATGAAGGGAATGCCATTGCAACATCCAATGCTTGGTTCGGTTGAATAGCAAGCCGTTGACTCCAGATTTCTCCACTTGCAAGGAATGGGCCCACCGCACCATCACCATTCCATGGAGTATTGGCTAAATTTTCTAGTGGGTCAAGAGTTCCATTTCGCTGTTCCAATAATTGCTTAGGCTGCAACTGCTCTAGGCGATAGGAGTCGTGAATCCAAACATCGCTGGCCGGAGAAACATTACCTTGCGAGATTATGTTTTCTAACTGTTCAAAATCAATTAATTGAGATAAATTTAGACGGCCAAAACCATCATATGGATTTCTTAAATCTTGACCGCCATTGCCACCATTCCTTTCATCCAAAGGCAAAGGTGTGCTGGCAAGCGCCATCAGTGCTCGCAACATCGGCCCTGAAGGAGTGAAACCATCACCCAAAATCAAATTGGATTGCGTGTTGAGAGAAGCATCAGCCCACGCCGGTCGTAATTCGGCAATAGAAACGCTGTGAGTATTTTCTTGTGAACCTCTGACCCAGCCCTGTTCAACCAACTGTTGAATCACAGCAGCATTGCTTGCGGCCATTGGGGTGGCCATACTTGTGCCACTTGAAAGACGCAACTCGTCATTGTAAGAATTATCAATTCCATCGGCCTTTGCTGAGAGAACCGATGAGCCAGTAGCGAGTGCGAAAATACCAGCGGTATCTGCTTGTAATGGCCCGTGTGCGCTCGCTGCCCAACGTTGTGATTGGTTATTTTTTATTGAAGCGCCAATCGCAGCAACATTTCTAGCATTAGCAGGCTCTAGGACTTCTCCCCCATTATTGCCAGGGGCAACGAATGCAAGCGACCAAGGAAACTCTCTTGCCCAAGCATCAAAATCAGCCGAGCGAGCAGTGTATTGAGCAGAATCATCTCCCCATGAATCCGAATGTATTACTGCGCCGTTTATCGCCGCCTCATACAATAACAAATCAACATCAGGAACAACCCATCCCTCACTCGAGACAATATCTTGGAAGACTAGAGTGCTGCCATGCGCAAGTGAAGAGCCTGAATTAGGAGTGGTGCCGTTTCTATAATCATAGATATCAAAGCAAGTCAAAGTACCAGCGACATGAGTTCCATGACGATAATCAGAATGCCCTGGAGTATCCCCCGAATCAATTGTTTCATTGAGTAATAGCACCTTGCGGTGCGCCAAGCCAGCAAGTCCTTCAGCATCCGTTCCATTTTCTCCTTCAGAGCCTAATTGCGAAACCGCCGTCGCATTTCTAAAGCAAGAATGGTCGGCATCAATGCCCGAATCAGCCATAGCAACAACGACCCCACTCGCATTCAATCCCAAATCCCAAGCAGGATTTTTCATTACACCACCATATTGGTGAATAGATGCAGATTGTGTATTGCGAGCAGATGTTACCAATACCGGCTCAATCCAAAGTATTCCATCAATCTCTAATAATTGAGAAAATAATTGCGCATCATCATAATTCCATTCCACCACGATCATATGAGGTATTGGACTTGATAGAAGAGAAGGCTCTATCGCCATTTCAATTGAAAAAAATGCTAATTGTTGAGATAGTTGTTGTGCTGCCTGCGCGGGCAATCTGGGCTCTAATACCAATCGAAGCATGTCTCCCTTAGAAGGTTGTAAACCATCCAAACCTGCTTTGTATTGCGCTGAATGAGCCTCAATTATTTCAACCGGTAAATCTAATTCGATATTATCAGAAACACTCCAAGCCAATACGGTTGACGGAGAAATAATCCGCAGAGGGTAAATCCCATTATTTTTCAACTCATTCCAATTTGCCTGAGTCCAATAATCATCCTCGAGGGTAATTTCAATTTCTTTTCCCTCATTAACGCTGTACTGAGAACTATTATCAACTGTTAGAAATGCAGTGGAAAGCGGCATTAGCAATACCAGCAATAGGATAAATACCGGCCGCATAATCACTGTCAAAACCTCAAACCTTGTCAATCTCACCCCTATTTGCAACCGATTAGCCGCGCCATAGCGCTTAAGACGGGTTTGCAAGTCGCCCCATTTGATGAAGGCCTATCGAGTATCAGGAATCGCCCCTTTCGGACGTATGCGCCAAGGATTCTCTATTGATATACCAGCGGATGATGAAGCAGATGCTGAACACCGCGCGTATTCAATTATGGGTTCACGCCACAAAGCAAATCGCCGTGCAATCTCCATAGAATCGATTGCAGAAATTGATCCAAGAGTTTCCAAGGAAGCTCGCGTTTTAAACCACTTCCGCGAGCAAATTGCAGCGGCTGGTGGACCAATCGCTAGTGAAGAAGAGTGAGGTTGACCGGCAGCGCCGGTTTTTCAACCTCGACGACATACGAGGGGATGAGCGAAGATGGCCACACGGGAAGAACTGCAAAATTTAGCCCGCATAGTCGAGGTTACTAAGGCCAGTTTTGACGAAGTAGAAAAGCAGATAATCAAGGTAGTAGAAGTCATCAACGAGCATGACATCACTCTAAGCACACTCAATGAATTAGTCAAGGTAGCGGCCAAGGGAAGTGCTAGTGCACACCTCTCTATTGGCTCTGGAGTTACATTACCATACAAACATGAAGGCCCCCAAGAAGGATTGGCGATGATTGATTTAGGAAGTGGAATTTTTGGAGAAAAGCCTTGGGGCCAAGCGATTGAAATTATTCAACAACGCAAGGACGACATCGTTCTTCTTCGCGATGAATTACAAACTCAGGCGCAAGCATTAGAAGTTAAGATTGGAGAAGCAGCAGAACAATTCAATCAGATGGCAATTGCTCTAAAATCAGCCCCAAATCAAAACAAATTATCACTAAATCCTACTAACGACCAGGACAAGACGCCTGTACTAGATGAAGAGGAACAACCAACTCAAGAAAAAACACGGCGCGGAGGAAAACGCCGTGGCGGAATGTTTGGTAATGAATTAACATTAGATGACTGAGGTATTTACATGGGATTATTTGACAGATTCAGAAAAGTTGCCGAGGTGACAGATACTGAGGCACTATCTGTTGATGAGGAATCCGAAGAAGCTCAACAAGCCCTACAGTCTGCACAAGAGGTACAACCAGAACCAACAGTGGTCGCTGAAGAAGAAGTGACAAACTCGGATGAAGAGGATTGGGATGACCTTGAGGAAGAGTTTGATAGTGAGGTCGTTGACGAAGATGATGATTGGGATGATTTCGATGAAGAGGAAGAAATTGCTTTACCTGTTGAATTAACCAAGGTGCAAAAAAAATTACTCGAGCGCCAAAAAAAGGCTGCACAAAAAGCCGAGAAAGCGCGCCAAAAGGAAACCAAAAAACGAGGCGGCGTTGAACAAGCACGACCAAAAGGCTCACGCGTTGATTTGGCTATGATGCGAACGACGACAGGAAGAAAATTGGTCAGCGTTGAATCAGCACCAAAAGGCTCTTCCAAATCAGCAACAATCGAAACAGAAATTGGCAGCAAGGTCAAAGTTGAACTCGGTGGTGGCGTTGTTGAACAAGGTGGGCGAGTGATCAAGGCCGGAGATGGACTTGATACACTACTAGAAGAATTGGAATGGGTATTACTAGAGTCTGATATTTCATCCGGCGCAGTTACCGCGATAATAGATGCATTACGCAATACACTGGTTGGAGCAAGATTACGAAAAGGCGCAGACCTTTCCAAAGTTCTTGAAGCATCACTAAAACGTGCGCTTCAAAATCTTCTTTCGGCAGGATATTGGGATTTTGATGCTTCAGTCCAATCCTTCGTCGAGAAGGGCGATACACCCGTTGTCATCATGATGGTCGGCGTAAATGGCACTGGCAAGACGACCACAGCAGCAAAGATTGCCCACAGATTACAATCACGTGGCTTATCGGTTATTGCAGCAGCAGGCGACACATTTAGGGCAGGCGCAATCCAACAATTAGAGTCGCACTGTGAGACTCTTGGAATTCGTTGTATCTCAAGCCAACGTGGTGGCGACGCAGCAGCAGTGGTAAGAGATGCCATCGATTCAGCCAAGGCAAAAAACATCGACGTGGTATTAGTCGATACCGCTGGCCGGATGCAAAATAAAACCAATCTAATGAAAGAATTGAACAAGGTCAGAAGAATTGCAAACCCCCACCTAACCCTATTCGTAGGTGACGCGTTAGCGGGTAATGATGCAGTGGACCAAGCCAGAATGTTCCAAGAGATTATGAAATTCGATGGCGCAGTATTAACAAAAATGGATACTGATGCCAAAGGTGGTGCTGGACTTTCTATCGCTTACGCCACAGGAAGGCCAATTGTTTTCGCAGGGGTTGGCCAAGGTTATGATGACCTATTGCAGTTTGAACCAAAGTGGTTGCTCGACCAGTTATTTGAATGAATAATTGAGTCTTAACAAGCGATGAGGACAAAAACCTCCTATGCAAAGGAGTAATCATGGCGGAGATATTTCACGACGATGAAACGGCCCGATTTTTTCAATTAGTATATCTGTTTCAACGCTCAGCATTACTGCATATGGGTCAATTACCAGACGCGGAAGGCAATGTACATTACAATTTATCAGAAGCCAAAGAAGCGATTGACTTACTACGGATGTTACAAAATAAGACAAAAGGAAATTTGCAAGATGTTGAAACTTCATTATTGAAGGGAGTAGTTTCAGAATTACAACTACAATTTATGAAAGCACCAGCCAACCACAGGAAAAGGCAAGAAGAGCAAAACCAATCCGATGCAATTCGAGAAACCTTTACTAATCCACAAAAAGGTCCTGTGGAGGATTTAACAGGGTCGCAAGAAGAAGAAGAATGAGCAATTTTCATCGCATGATTGATGTGCAAGAATGGTAGCGTGAGTAATATGGCGTATGTGACTGAGGCAGATGGAGAAGCAACTCCGACTGTTCTCATCGTTGATAACAATCCGATGTCGATCTCTAGATTGAGTAATATTTTCAAGGTCAAGGAATTCAAAATTGAAGTTTGCGAAGATGGTGATAAAGCGGTCGATGAATATATCAGACTCGACCCCGAATTAGTAGTTTTATCTCTGGATATACCTTCACTAGATGGCCACCTTGCCGCTTTGGAAATGAGGGAACACGGCGGAGAAAAGAGGATAGTTTTCGTTGCACCAAAACGCCAAGCACAATTAGCGGCAGATGCAGCGTATTCCGCAGGAGCGGTTGCTTGGTTACAGAAACCAGTTACAGGCTCCGACCTCGACGCGATTTGGCAAACCGTTCTTGGACCAATTCCAGACGCTCCTGGCTTGGAAGATTTAGATAGCCTATATCCCGAAGGGCGCATTAAGCCCGAAGAAGATACAGGGCCATTGTCATTGCCGCCATTACCGGGATTACCAGCACTGCCAATGCCAAATGCAGATGGAACATTGCCCCCATTGACTCTGCCTCCACTGAATACATCCGCAACAGCAGGTGAATCGGGCAACAAAAAGCCAAAGCGCAAGATAAAGGGTCTGAAAAAGATGCTATTATTAATCGTAGTTTTGGCAAGTGCCGTAGGTTATTGGTACTACAAAACAGTGGTCCAAAACGCCCCTTTATTTTGACACCCCGCCGTCAAAAAATTAAGGAATTCTTTTATCCATTACAGCCTTCCACAATGGCGGGATAATCACCAACCAAAAGCACACATAGTAACCATGAGGAAGTTGCGGAGAAGTGTCATGCCCGCGAAGATCCCACATCGGCTCACTGGCTTTTAGATGATGAGCAGGATGAAGTGGTAATTCCATTAAAGTCCAACGAGACCACAACTTTCGACTCTCCCAAGAATGCACCACGGTCTGCTTACCCCCTTCTTCTACGCGAAGTCCATAGTGCTG
>DUCL01000223.1 GCA_012959845.1 Candidatus Poseidoniales archaeon | reverse complement strand
CGAAGACTTTGACTTCGGTATGGAATATCAAATCAATGAAGATTTAGGTCCAGAATCGCTCTTTTTCCAAATAGCGATGCTTGCACTGATCATCCTAGTAATCTATGGTGGCGTCAAGATGTCACGCAATAAGGGAACTACCAAGTTCTGATACACTATTGAATAGTGATTGGTTTGGCGCTATTCCAGCGTAAGCAAGATGTTTCATATTGAACTAACCAAACAAGCATTGAAACGCACTATTGCATTCACTGTGATTGGGGAGTGGTTGAATTGGATGGGCTAGACCGTGTAGACCTTTTACCCGAACCCTCGGATAGGCGAATTCTATCGGCAATTGACCCCTCTACTGCAGGTTATCAAGATGAATGGAGAGCAGAGGTTACTGGCTGGGCTCCACGCTATGCAACACCGATTCCTAAAGTTAGAAGAACGCGAGTAATCGCAAGCAACATTACAATATTTGCAATAATGTCGGTAGTCCTTCTACTAGTATGGCAATCAGGCTTCCTCTTCATCGAATTACCATCTCCAACATCAGAATGGGCCTTTGAGGCGACAGAAATACGCCAATTACAGGATGAAGGGCTCAATGGGCAAGGAGTTCGAGTTTGCATAGTGGATACCGGATTCTCCCCAATCCATTCTTCCTTTGAAGGTGTGGAAATAGTCTTCAAGGACATGGTTGGTGATTCGAAAGTGCCAGTTGATTATGGAACAATAGGACATGGAACAATGATGGCTGGATTATTGATTAGCCAAAGCCATCAAATCGGTATTGCCCCCAATGTCACATTAGCGGTGGTTGCAGCACTGAGTGATAATGGCGATGGAGAAAATTCAGGCGACGAGAGTGTAGTTGCAGATGCAATTACCTGGTGCCATCAAGACTTCGAGGCAGATATCATTTCATTATCACTTGGAGGCCAGCAAAAACTAGCCAATCAACGAGAAGGTGCAAGCGTGACAGCAGCAAGGATGGCAGTCGATTCCGGAATATTTGTTGTGGCTGCTGCTGGTAATGATGGCGGGGCCGATGATGACGGAATGGTTTCCGCACCGGCAAATGTTGCAAGGGTGATAACGGTCGGTGCTACTACCGTGACAGGGCAACTTTGGTCCAATTCTTCAGCAGGGTCACAATTAACCGCAACAGAAACCCCACGTCAAAATCCAAATCTAAAACCCGAAGTTGTTTCTCCAGGGCATATGGTAATCAGCACTGGTGATAATGGTGAATGGTATTCGAGTAGCGGAACATCTGTATCCACTGTCTTTGTTTCTGGAGCTTTAGCATTGATCTTACAAGCACATCCAGAATTAAAACCTAATCAGGACTCAAATGGCTCATGCATTGACTCTGTGAAAATAGCACTGATGAATTCTGCACAACAGAATGAATTCGCTTCAACTCATGATAATCATTGGGGATATGGGGAGTTAAAATCTCAATTATGGCTTCAAGAAATATCCAATTCGGAGCAATGTTAATTCTAATTAGCAAACCCAATAATTGTTAGTTATCAGTGGAAACGAGGGTGCTGCGACACAATATGCGGCAAAAATCAAGCCAATAATATGATATTATTGGCAGTATTTGATATTCTTAAGGCCAAAATGTTGATATTATTGGCAGTATTTGATACCATTATTATGATAATTAAGGCGCAGTGTTATATTCAAGCGGATAATGGCATTGTTTACGAGGTGTACAATTTGTCAATACAGTCATCACACAAGAGCCTATCATTGGTAATGCTATTATTACTCTCCAGTTTTACTGGATTAATCGCATTGCCATCTGCATCAGCAGTGAACGAAACTACTTCAGGTACAATTACTGGAACTGAAACATGGTCTGGAACTATGAATCTTAACGGTGACATTCTTGTTGCCGAAGGTTCTAAGTTAATTGTAAATGCAGGAACTACGATCAATATTCCTCCTGGAAAATTCATTGATGTTGCAGGCGCAATCTGTATCGGTGATACCGCTTGTGGTGCATCATCTGGTTCTGCTTCCAACATGGCTCGCTTTGTTTGGAGTCTGCCTGCTGATTACACAAAGGTTGGGCGATGTTACGATAACACGACTACATATCTCAACAATGTCGATGCTGCATGTGGCTCTGGAATGATTATTAGAAGTACAATTAACCAAGCACTGACCTCAATTAATTATGCTCACTATGAAAATGCATATGGTTATCCGATGTACGTGGCATCACTTCAATCGATTCAATATGGTGCATTGGTATTCGATGGCTCTTCAACAACTGCAAATGGCCTTTCTTTCAAAGATATCAACACTTCCAATGTATTGGCAGTTGATTTCGCAGCACCATTACTCAAGGATTCATCGTTCACATTGGGTGTAGATGGCAGAGAATATGATGCAGCAGCAGTCCGAGCATATGGTGCTGGCGCAGGAATTCTTGCTACATTAAAGATTGAAAATTCAGTATTTACTGGTAACGATGACGGCGAATGTGGTCAACAAGGTGGTGGGCGCTCCCTTATTTATCTTGAGGACTCTTACATTGGGTTAGATAATTTAGAAGTTAAAGATAATACCTATGGGTTATTTTTGAAGGGCTCTTCTGGCTATCTCTCAAATTCAACTGTGACTACATTATGTAACGCAATTGACACAAACTCTCACAAGGAGACTGGAAATATCAAACACACTTTGACTATTGATAGCACGATAATTACAACTGGCGAGGGTGCCGGAATTACTGCTTATGATGGCGCTATTGTTGAGATTACTAATGTTGATATTAGTGGTGCTGCTGAAGGTTCAGGAATCGGAGTGAGTTCTTCCACATTGGAAATACACAACAGCAATATTGGTCCAATCGGTGGATGGAACGGTTTATGGATTTACGGAACTTCAGATGTAGTTGCTGAAAATAATACAATTCAGGATACGGCAAAGGAGCCGGTTCTAATTGGAGAATATCACTTTAAGGATCAAGGATGGCAAGTACCAACTCCTACTGCAGCTCGCTTATATCTTGCGAATAATTATATCTCAAATAATTCTGGTATTTGTAACTCACAGATGTATGGAGGAGATTTCCCTTGTCCTGCTGTACACGTATTTATGTCCTCAGCAACAATCTATGACAATACAATTTCAGGGAATCAAGGAGATATTATTAGAGCAAAGGGTTCGATTGTTAATGTTCAACGCAATGTTGCAGATACCGCAGGTGGCTTTGCTGCCAACATCTCGCACTACGATGATAATTATGGTAATAAGTTTGGAAGCATTGGATATTTCTCCGGAAACACATGGACAAATGCTTCACAAATTTACAATGTTACAGAATCAAGAGTAACAGTTCAATCTGAGTTCATTCCAGATCCAACTGCAGGTGAATTATATCCTGTAAATATTCGCTGGTTAGGTGCAGAATGCCCATGGGTTCAAGATGAATGTCTTCAAGTTCCTCAAACCAAGGTCTTACCTCCTCGCTTTATGCCACTTGCATTAGAAGTAGTTGAGAACTCCACAGTATTTTCCTACGCAGATTTACAAAATTTTGACTCTTCCAAAGTACACACTCAAGCACAAAATTCAGCTTGGGGTGCACAAGTTAGGGAAGGTGAACTTGTCAGATACCAAGTAAAGGCAAAGAATAGCAATGTTGCAGGAGCGACAGTTGTCATCAGCGATGCAAATGGTTTACCATTATACACTCTTGAAACAGATTCATTCGGATTTACCCAACAAGTTTCACTTCCTAGTGATTTCCTATTAGACCGAAATTGGAATCACCAAGTAGGCGAGACCAATGTTATCATTCCTGGTGAAACAAATGAAACAGGACAACCACTTTACGTTGATGAAAACTCATGTGCCGATGGATATGATAATGATGGAGACACATTTGTTGATTCCAAAGACCTTGCTTTGGATATTTCTGACACCTCCAATTGCGAAAATGGCAATCGTGAAATGCCGTTCTACAGTGTAAGTGCATTCAAGTTCGGAAAGGGTACAAAGGATCTCAGTTATGTTCTTTCAGGACCAATTGACGACGTAATTAATTTGGTCAACATCAAACCTAGTGTTACAGTAGAGCAAAACGATGGTTTCTCATTCGCAACAACTGCAGTAATTACAGGTTCTGCATGGGATGGACAAGGAGCCCCATATGCAAATGATATTATTGCCTATGAAGCGCAATTTGGTCTGGTAAAGAAGGTTGAAATTCAACCACCAGGCTCTATCGATTGGTATTCAGCAGTAGATACCTCTCAGTCAAATGGTGAGATTACACTTTCAAATCATCCATTCCAAACATGGTCTTTCACATGGGATTTATCTGCCCATCCAGAAGGTGAAGGTGATGTCACTTTCCGTGTCCGTTCATATGATGGACTCGATTATTCGCCAGTTGAAGTTAGAAAATTCAAGTTAAATCTTGTCGCTCCAACAATATTAGTTGACACTCCGAATGATGGAACAAGCCATGATTCAGGTAGAGTAATCTTCTCTGGTACCGCATCAGATCCATATTCAGGAACATGGGGTAGTGATATCAAGGGAATTTGGTTTGACATTACCGGGCCAGAAAATTCACAAGGAGAACCTTATCGTTCCCATTTCGATGTAGCAGGTTCTACTGCATGGTCCTATGAATGGCACTTCGATGAATTGCCAACTGGCCAATATACATTTGTGATTTGGGCAAGTGACAGTGATTTCTGTATTGACATAGTAGGCACTTGTTCTACCGAAACAAGAACATTGCAAATAAATAATGACAACCAACCGCCAATTGTTCAAATTAGTGAACCTCTGGACATGGATTCAATTAGAGCATCAGAAGACACTGTCATCCAAGGTGTGGCAAGAGATAACGATGGACAGGTAACAAGAGTGGAAATAGAAATATTTGACTTGGCCAGTGGATTTGTACTGAATAGTGGACCGAATCCTGTAACCAATTTCGCTCCGAACGGTGCATGGTCTACAGTATGGGATACTTCAGATTTAATTCATGACCAACAGTATGAACTGGTTGTTCGTGCATATGATGGTGAGGATTATTCACAAGAGGTAAGAAATCGTATCGTTATTGACAATCCAACCGACCTCAACAACATACCACCTACATTCAATGACACAGGATGGGCAAGTACAGTAACAATCTTCTGCGACGCGCAATCATCTTCGATTGATAGATGTGGTTCTGGTGCAGTTATTGATTTAACAGAGTTCTTTAGTGATCCAGATGGTATCGGAAGCACAGCTGAAGCATTAGCATTTGATATCTATGATGATGTATCTAATTTGGATGATGATGATTACGGTTGGCTACTCACCATTAGTTCTCAAGGAGTTGCAACTTACAACCCCGCCACTCGTTCTGATAGTACAGTTTCAGAATGGTCCTTAGTAGGTGTCATATTTGAAGCGAGAGATATTCACGACTCAGTTATCTATTCACACAAAGTGAATATCGTCGTGAAGTCTGTTTCATTCTCAGTGGAAAGAGTTGACTCAGGTGATATTTCATTTGAGCAACCGGCTCAATTTAGAGG
This sequence comes from Candidatus Poseidoniales archaeon, assembly GCA_012959845.1. Taxonomy (GTDB): domain Archaea; phylum Thermoplasmatota; class Poseidoniia; order Poseidoniales; family Poseidoniaceae; genus MGIIa-L1. The sequence continues at coordinate 6,036 of DUCL01000223.1, read as the reverse complement.
ACAAGGATTGCCGGGAAGTACAGTTCAAGCACTAATTCAACAAGGTGGTGTGAGATTGAACTCAACAAGAGTTCTATCGGATGGAACTTGGTCAATGGATATTTCCACAAGTCAATTAAACACCGAAGGTTCAAGAAATGTCATCTTCAAAATGGACGGACAAATTTTCCAAGACCCTGGAACTTCAGCAGATCAATCATGGTCACTGAGTGTTGCAAGTGATTCTGGTTCCTCAAGTGGAATTTTGAAGGTAGTATTGGCAGTAATAGCAATAATAGCAATATTAGCAGCGGGAGCATTTTTCTTTATTGAATTTGAAGACTTGGATGAAGATGAAGTAGCAGTTGATCAAACTGCTGAAGTTGAAGAAGACACATATGCTTGGGGTAAGGCAAAACTAACTCCTGAAATTCCAGTAGCAGCAGTAGTACCCGAACCAGTTCAGCAAGCCGCAACACCTGAGGTTTCTCAGCACCCAGGATGGTTGTGGGATGCAGAAACAAATCAATGGGTGGCAGACCCAAATTTTCAACAGTAAGTTGAAGTTTGACTGACTTTGATAACCGAAACTATTGAAAGTCTTTGCAACTGGAGAGATAATATGGCAACAAATCAAAAGCCCGGAGTTCAAGAAAGAATTCTACTGCATTTGCTTGACTATTCTGATTACAAAGGCAGTGTAGAAGTTCCTTTTGCTCTTTCGCAAATGGGGATCGCAAATGCGGTTTCAATAGCGCGCTCAAATGTTCCACGGGCAATTGCTGGACTCAAAGATCAAGGATTATTAGTTGAGCGACAAGCACACGTCAAAGGGGTTTCTCGAAAGCGTAAAGCATACTTCCTCACCGATCCGGGAATGAATATGGCGGATGATACATGGAAGAGGTTGCGGCACTTTTCCTTTAGAGCAATACTAGAAGGTGGAAATACCGTCACAACAACACTCGGTAATGCAAACCAAGAATTGCCTTTTTCAATGAGGCCAGTTGACCTTATTCGATATCTAGATGATAATGGAATATTGGACACAAGATTGCTTTCAAAAGAATTGGTAGAAAGAGATTTGTCAAAGCATGTTGAGAAGCAATTGGTAACAGCACTCGGCGACTTACCAAGGTTAAGACATTTTTACGGCAGAGAACAAGAACTTGATAATATGGTAAATTTACTTGATGCAAGAGCAACAACCTTGCTAATTCCTGGAATAGCGGGGATAGGAAAAACTACGATTGCTAGTAAATTGATTGAGAGATTCATGCACCGAAGAAATCTATTGTACCATCGTTGCCAAGACTGGGAAGGTTCTCGTTCATTCTTTGATTCGGTTGCAGATTGGTTAGCAAATATTGGAGATTCAAACTTTGCGGATTACCTAGCAGCAACCCCTGTTCCAAAACCATCAGAGGCTGCTCGTTTGCTGGTAGATGCACTTGAGGGAACTGCTGCACTGATAGTTATTGATGACTTCCATAAAATTGCAGATTCAATCCTTCACAAGACTTTCCAAGCAATGTCATTGGCGTTATTGGGTAGTGAAGAAGAAATCGGGCTGGTAATATTTTCACGCTCTTTCAAGCCAGTTGTTCCTACCAAGGATGCAGAAGGAAGAATTGCTAGTTTAGTATTGCCTCTGGATGGTTTAGATAGTGAGGCTGGAAGGAATTTATTGACAAGTTTTGAATCTCTTGAAGATGAACAATGGTTGCACATCCACGGACTATCAAGAGGTCATCCATTGGTACTTGAATTAATTAATCGTGGAGCAAGTGCTGGAGCGTTCCACGAAACGTTGGAAAACTATGTATCGGTTGAAATATTTTCAAAACTAAGTGCAAAGCAAAAGCAAGTTCTAACATGTCTAGCAATTTTTAGAGAGCCAGTAAAATTGGAAGCACTAGCAGCCCAAGGATTGGATACTGATGAATTAGATTCGTTGGTAGAACAGGGTTTGGCTCGTGATGTTGATACAGAAACATATGACTTGCATGACTTAATTCGTGAATTTTTAATTCGCTCATTAAATGATGAAACTAGAAAGGATGTACATAGCAAGTGCAGTGATTGGTACCGTTCATTAAAGCCAACACCTGATGTTTCAATCGAATTAATTTTCCACCTAACTAAATGTGATTGTGGAGAGGAAGCCGCAGATTTAGTTGTGGAACAGGGTCGAGAAATAGTCAGTCAAGGTCACATGGAACTTATTGGATTAATTGAATCCATCCCACTAGAAAATTTGAACATTTCAATCAAAACAAAATTGTACCAATTGAGAGGAGAAGTATTGGTCTTGTTAGGGCGATTTATAGAAGCGGAGGAAATACTGCAACAGACTAAGATTTTCGCTGAATCCGAGGGATTAACAATTACTGAGGCAGAAGTGCTATCAGCATTAGCAGATATTGCACTGAAGCAAGGAAATTCAGATGATGCATTATCAATGCACCGAGATGCCCTTGAGAAGTTTATTGAATTGGATGATGCCAAAGGAGCAGCCCGCTCATACAATAACATGGGATATCTGTTAAGAAGGCGTAATGATAAAACGAAGGCATTAGAAGCATATGGAGAAGTTGAAAAAATACTTTCACAATCAGATTCACATGAATTACTTGGAAGCCAGTTGATCTTAGCAAGAGCATTTATTGAATTAGGCGAAATTGACAGAGCAAGAGACCATGCGCTTACTGCATTTGAGAAGACCGATGGTATTGACGATGTGCAATTGCATGCAAGAGCACAAGCAGTTCTTGGACGTTATTACGCAAAGGTTGGTGATTCCGATGTCGCATTGCATCACTATTCATCTGCATTAGATACAATGGGGGATGCTGGCGATTTGATTTCATTGGTAGAAATTACTACATTACTTGGAGAAGTATTGCAAGATGCAGGTAGAACTGAAGAAGCAATGGAGCATTATAGAGAGGCTCTTGTATTAGCAGAAGCAAATGACCTACGAATGCAAATTGGTGAGTTGCTATCACGCCTAGGTGGCGTGGCAACAGATAAGCAAAGAAGAATGGAATATCTTCAAAGAGCGTTATCAGTGTTTAGAGAACTGGGTGCAAAGTCAAGAATGCAAGAAGTTCAAGCACAAGTTCACCGAGCAGTAATGTCACGATAATCCGCATCACATTGATTGCGGCCTATCTAGTTGAATTGAAGTAATTCCGTTATTGTGAACTACCCAAATTTTTGCAGCCCCTCCAAGATATAGTTCTCCTTCGTGAGAACCACTGCCCGTCGCAGAAATCAGTACACTCGTATCTAGTGTACCTCCTTCATCAACCAATGAGATTTCAACATCGGTTAGAATTAATTTAAATCTTGATTCATCCGCTTCAGAATTTCTCCATTCAACTGATTCAGCATAATTTGCCCCATCGATACGACTTGCTTCATCTGCTCTTTCAATAGCTGCAGCAATGTCATCCATATTTGCTTCAATTGCATTTTCATTCCATCTACTGCGAGTTGCAGTCTCAATATCCCAAGCCCAAACTGAAAACATTGTAAGTAATAATACGCCCAAAAGGAAAGTAAAAACATAACCCAATTCTGTGGCTGCAGCATGTTCATCTCTGCGCAATCCAAATTCTATCATCACATCTCCTCCCTAACATCAACAGTCAATGACGACATCTGTAATGTAAACTGGATTGCAACACCATTGGTGTGCCAAATAGATTCAGAAGTTCCGTAACTAGGGTCGGGAACCCATCCCACATAATCGGTTAACAGATCTATTCTACCAGGATAAATAGTCCAATCTTCACTTGATTCTAGACCGTCTGCTGAACCTTGTGCAATCGCCTCTCCATAAGGTGATGACCAGCCTCTACGAACTTCATAGGCTGTAGTTGATGCAAGTGATTGGCGATGTTCTAATTCAATATCAAGGGTCATTTTTCCACCACCACTAAGGCTGTTTGAGGATGGATGCAAAGATGGAATCGTAGCAGCAAATCGTGGTCCAGGACCCCCTCTATCAGATGGTGGCGACACTACGAATGCATTGAACTCTGGATGGTTGGTAACGACTGCACCGCCGCTATATGCAACTTCCAGCCCCATTATAGATGAGGAAAACTCGTATGTCAATCTTGAGAGATGGAATGCCCAAGCAGTACCAATCGTTGAATAGGAATTTGCTCCTTCGACACCTAAAACAGATATTGACATACTAGCAGGGTGATATCCATTCTTCCAACCATTGACCAAATCAACTTCTGAACGGCCAGAGAATGATTGCCAAGGTAGTGAAGTCGTAATCCATCCACTGGCTTGGACATTTATTGCTACACATCTTTGTTCTCCATCATGCATTGCTTGTATTAGTCCATTACCCCCTGATAGATGATGGATTCTAATCGGATTACCATCTGCAACTATTTTGCTAGTTCCCTCAGATGTTGTGATTGCAGTCGTTGGAGAATCAGTTGTTAGTATTGTGGAATGATTAGCGCTCATACTTGCATTGAAGTTGGTTAGAACTCCTTGTAGCGATGAGATTAATTGATGTTGTACACTACTTTCAGATTGATGATGGTAGAAAGTATTTCCTGAACTTGCTCCAGTATCATGGGCAGAAACTAAGGTGACAGAACTTACATTTTGCTGCATTATTGTACTGCTTGATGCATACCATGAAATGAAAATATCAGAACTAGCGTCAATAATTGGAGAGCCATCTATTGATGCGGGTGGCCATGAAATAAAGGACGTTGATTGGCCCGGTACAGAAGTACCGCCACCTTTCCAAGTAATTGTTACTGAATCTGATTGAGGATTTGTTATCGCTAATTCACCTGTTAGTGCTGGAGTGTTAAACTCGTGCCCAAGCAAAGCACCATTATTAGAAGGCCAAGGAGCACTTCCTATGCCCCCGTCAATATTAGTGCGTAATAATAGACGAGAATTAGCACTTGTTGAAACATGAATTACATCCGATGTTTGCAAATCAATCGTATGAGTTGATGCAACAGCAATTCTGGATGAACCACTTGGTAGAGAGTAACTCGTAGTGGTGCTAATATCTCCTGAGATTCTAACTTGGTTAGCAATGTCGCTGATTACATGAATTTGCGATTGGCCAGATGGCAATGGTATTGACCAAGAACGTCCAGTATTGTCTACCGGTGATTTGTCATTTGCTGAAACGACTGTTGCACCACCATCTCCCATTGAGAATAATAACGATAATTTATGCGATGATTTCAATGTCAGTTCTCCAATATCTTGTAAATCTAATGTGTGAGATTCATCCAATGCCAACGAGAGTTCTTGCTTTGTACCATTTTGATAAATGTCAATATCGATGGGGCCCAACGGAATTGCTAATCCAGGTGAAGCAGAAAATAGTACTTCATCAACCCAACTTGGTATAGAATAAATGTAAGGATTTTGCGGGCCGAGCCTAAGGTCATCAATACAAATTGATTTCACTTCACTTTCCGAATGACGAATTTCAATTGAGTCATCAAAATCGAATGCACCTCGCATTCGCAATGAATTATCCTCAAACCATGTGGCTGAATACCACATTCCTCCTCGAGTTTTATCCCATATTATTTCTCCATCAATCGGAATTAATTCAACTTCGGTTGAATCACCAGGCATTCCAGACTCACTCAATTCAGCAGTTTGTGTTGCCATCAATGTCATTTGAGCCGACATATCATGCCTTTCCACAGAACCTTGTAATTCTTCTATCACAGGAATCATTGAGATCATCATCATTCCAATAATGGATAACACTCCACCAAATAACATAACTGTAGCAACGGCTGCACTGACCGCTTCCTCATTTCTTACCAAGTCATACCTCATCGGCTCACCTCAATTCTTTGTAGGTCAACTTCGAAGTTGAGAATTTTGCCTTGTGTTTCTATTGTAAAACCATCAGCACCGCTTGCTCGTTGGTAAGGGGCGTAACCAGTGTAAGTATCAAGTGTGCCGCTCGCACGATTTATTTTGTAATCAGTTAACCAGCTATCGTGGTATTGGGGTGTAATCACATCATGCAAGTAATTG